>NZ_VPEJ01000009.1:0-131926 GCF_013417245.1 Acinetobacter sp. YH16042 | reverse complement strand
TAGAGGAATTGCCACAAGATACGATAAGCTAAAACGTAACTATCAAAGCGCTGTTGCTTTAGCTTGTATATTTATATGGTTGCCTCTTTAGCTCAATTTATCGGCTGTAAATGTCAACACACCCTAACAATTTCAGTATTTAACTGAGCTTCGAATCAAAAAACGTTGCATTTCTACGACATGATTAACTTTAGAACATTCTTAGACTAAACACATTATTCAAAACTATTTTTATAAATATTTAGACTCAATACGTAGCACAACTACATATATATAGCGCAGATAAATAAAGCATAACCATTCTATTTTCAGGAGGTTTTATGATTTTAATAAATGACTTTGATTTAACCCAACCGCAAAAAGTCATCGTGTTAGACCATACACTAGATGACTCAACCCTGTTAACAGAAATTCTGGCCTTGTGTAAGACCGCAGACCCAGAGCTGATCGTGGCGGAAAGCAAAGAGGCTGATTTAGTCTTACGTTTATTACCTGAAATACATGCTTATTGTGGTGCCATTGCTTTAAAACAGCCGCTATGCAATGACATCAACTTTGATTTACTTACTGCTCATTATGCAACACGCAGCCAAGCAGACCAATGTACGATCCAAATTCAGTTAGAAAAAAATCATCCGGACTATACAAAGCTCGAAGCCATATTTTATATGTTGGATGAACATGAAGACTTTGATCAAGCTGTAGAATTACTGAAAAATAGTTACTTTTTTTATGCCGATGTCGACAATTTAGATTAAAAATAAACAATACAAAACTTAGATTTAGCGTAAATCTGTCGTGATTAATTTTGCAGTTATATTTTTAGCCATAAAAAAAGCACCCGAAGGTGCTTTTTGAAGATTCTTAACTTATGGCTTAACCACTACCATAATTTGAATTGCTTCTGGTGTAACCGCCAGACCATCAAGCAGTGTTAAACCTTCTTTTTGCAGTTTTTGTAAACGTGCAATTTCGTCTTCACGAATACTTGGGTTGAACTGCTTCAAATAAGTTAAACGGTCAATTTCATATTGCCATTTGCTACCGTAGATTTCTTTAGCTTGTTGTTTAAAGCCCGGTAATGCACCACGCGCAATTTCAAGTGCTTGTGTATAACGCTGTTCAATGACATCACGACGCGCCTTAACCACTTGGCGGCAACTGTTGCCATCAAGATGATGTAAATAAGGACGTAAAATTTCAGGTGCAATTTTTTGCGATAAATCCTGACCTTTTTCGCTTAGTAATACACGAACCAACTGTTGTGGCAAACTTGACGGCAAATTCAGTGCTTTCGGTGCAACGACATCGACTTTAAACCACACTTCCATTAACACAGAACCTTGTGGTAAAGCTGCTGATTTCAATACAGCAACGTTAGTACTACCAAAGCTTTGTGTATTAATCATTTCCATCACACTTTCAGTGAATGGATGCTCAAGTGTTAAATACTGAGCATCTTCACGGATCTGTGCTTGGTCACGATAGAACGTCGCTGTCATACCTTCTTCATCCAAAGTCAGACCTTGAACTTGCATTTGATCCGTTGGCTTGATGATCACGGTACCGTTACTTTGCTCATCAAAATCAATGTTTGTCGACGCCATGAAGCGCTTCATGAACATTGGTAACGTAGTATTGTCGTCGTAGTCTTCAAGTGCAGTCACAATTTCTTGCGCCACGATTGGACGGCAAGAGTTGTACTCAAGTAAACGGTCACGACCTTCTTGAAGTTCAGCTTCAAGTGCTTCACGTTGTACACTCACCGCTTCGAGCAAATCTTCAAACTCTTGGCCTTTATCTGCCAACAAACAATCTTTCAGATTGACGATGAAGTTTTCTTGTAAGGTTTGCGCTGTCGGCGAGATATTACAGAAAATATTTAATGCTTCGTTATACCAACGGAACATACGCTCTTGAGCAGTACCAACCAGATAAGGCACATGAATTTGAATACGATTTTCTTGACCAATACGGTCTAAACGACCAATACGTTGTTCAAGTACGTCTGGGTTGGCAGGTAAGTCAAATAACACAAGGTCCGATGCAAACTGGAAGTTACGACCTTCAGAACCAATTTCTGAACAGAGTAAAATTTGCGCGCCGTATGACTCTTCAGCAAAGTAAGCTGCTGCTTGGTCACGTTCTAATAAACTCATGCCTTCATGGAACATCGCTGTGCGAATACCCGCATGCAAACGAAGTACATTTTCTAAAGACTCAACCACTGGACCACTGCGTGCAATCAATAACACTTTTTTGTGTTTCAGGTCTGTACGCAGACGTTCCATCAACCACATCACACGTGGGTCAGTTTCCATCCACGAGCCATCAAGCTGCGCTTCTTCAGGCCACATTTGTTCACGTAGCTTGCCATCTTTAGACCAGTTTTCAGGTGCAGGTAATGGCGCAGGCTGACAGTCACGACCTGGGAAGCCTTGAATCGCTTCACGTGTATTACGGAATAAAATACGACCAGTACCATGACGGTCTAACAACTCGTGAATGGCACGAAAGCGTTGTTCTGGCTCGTCAGTAATTCGATGACCTAATAGGCTTTCAATCGCTGCCAAATGCCCTTCTTCGAGTGGCAGATCAGACATCAGCACTTCAGCAATTTTAGCTGTTTGGTGATACTGATCTTCTTCATCCAAGAAACGATCAAGCGAACTAAAACGTTGTGGATCGAGCAGACGTAAACGCGCAAAGTGACTTTCCACACCTAATTGTTCAGGCGTTGCTGTTAATAACAAGACACCCGGCGTTTTTTCAGCAAGTTCTTCAACAAGGTCATAACGGTCATTGCCGCCTTCTTCTTCTGACCACATTAAATGATGGGCTTCATCGACCACGAGCAAATCAAAACCAGCTTCAAGGGCTTGTTCTCGCAAGTCATCATGGTCGATCATCAAATCGACACTCGCAATGATGCATTGTTCTGTTAAGAATGGGTTGAGATCTGGATCGTGTTCTTTAATCGATGCTGTACGTGTCAGATCAAATAATGAGAACTCAAGATTGAAACGACGGCGCATTTCAATCATCCATTGATATTGCAATGAATCAGGTACTAAGACCAAGATACGTTCTGAACGACCCGTTTTGAGTTGCTGATGAATAATCAGACCTGCTTCGATGGTTTTACCCAGACCAACTTCGTCAGCAAGTAATACACGTGGAGCAAAACGTTTACCAACCTCATGCGCAATATACAGTTGGTGTGGAATGAGACCCACACGTGAACCTACCAAGCCACGTAGAGGGCTAGACTTCATATTGGCTTGAAGAAGCAGTGCTTCGATACGCAGGTCATACCATTCTTTATAGTCCACTTGGCTTGCAAGCAAACGATCTAATGGTTTTGCTAACTGAATACTTGCACCAATACGTGTTTCATTCAGTGCTTTACGCTCTTCTGTGCCATCGGCAAGTTTACGTACCGCGTTATAACGAACCACGCCACCACGGTCTTCAAGAGATTCGACAATCCAAATTTGACCTTCTTGGTCTTGGACTTCGTCATTTACATTGAAAACAATACGAGATAAAGGTGCATTGTGACGGGCATAGACACGAGTTTCATCACTTTTTGGGAATAAAATGCTGACCGATCGCTCATCAACATCAATAAGAACACCTAAACCCAGTTCCGTTTCTGTATCTGATAACCAACGTTGACCAATAGCAAACTGCTGCAATTTTTCCACCTTTTTCTCAAGTTCGGTCTGAAAATATTATGCTCAAACTGTGAACGTTATTTGAGCAAAAATCTAGACCATAAAGCAATATATTTTGACATAAAGCCCACTAAATAGTGAGCAGAATTCTTAGGGATTTAAATGATTTTCCTAAAATGGGACAGGACAGTGAAATTCCACTGTTTGCTCTGTTTCAGGATGGTTAAAACTTAAACGCTCAGCATGTAAACATAAGCGCGGCATCAGCTTCTGTTGCTCAGGTGTTGCATACAAAGTATCACCAACAATAGGATGACCTAAATATTGCATATGAACGCGAAGCTGATGTGATCGACCGGTAATAGGAGTTAAAACTACACGTGTTACGGCTTGCCCCTGAATCTCAAAATGTTCAGTGGCTTTCCAATGCGTAAGCGCAGGCTTATTGTGTGCAGGATCGGCAATATGCAGTGGCGGATGTTCTGGGTCATATATGACCGGTACATCGACAGTACCTTCACCTTCGAGCGTACCCGCAACCAATGCCTGATATGTTTTTGAAGTTTGACGTTCTTGGAACTGGCGTGAAATTCGATTTTGCCCTTGACGGGTTAATGCAAAAACCAAAATACCTGAGGTATCACGATCCAAACGATGGATGAGCAAGGTATTCGGTTCAATTTTTAATAATCGATTGATAACACAGTCTTGTAAATCTGCTGTTTTTCCCGGAACTGTGAGTAAACCTGCTGGTTTATGGATCACCATAAAGTCAGTGTCACGATGTATCAGGTGTTCGGTTAGAAAATTACTCAAAGTTCAATCCAGTTCTGATCTCGAAAAACAAGGCGGCAATAATAAAAAGCTTAGCCAACAATTACAATGCACAAAGCTATATTTCCCGACGTATTTTCCGATTTAGAACAAAAATAATTCCAATTGGCTTTGTTTAATCTGTATTGAGCAATTTTTCTAGCAATGCTTTTAAACTTGCACCATCTAAAAAGTCTTCATAACGGATGTTTGCACCATTGGCACGCCACAAACCAATTAAGCTGACCATGGCAACGGAATCAAGCCCATAACTGCGTAAATCGGTTAAGGGATCTATTTCCAAAGCGTCCATATCTAGCTGCTCTGCAATAGCCAATAATATGCCTTTGGCTGACAAAACGAATTCCGTTGGCGCTGACAGATTCCAAAGCCGCATCAAATTATAACTACTCATATGATGGATACCTTGGCATGACAAGGAGTCCACCCACTGAATATGCTGCTCCTGATTATTCATCGCAATCGCATCATCAACGATACAGATTTGCTCTGTTACGCTATATAGATGCGGCAAGATCTGTTTCAGCATAGGCGTGATTTGCCCTGCAAAGATGAGCTGCGGGTGTGTTGTTGCATATTCACCGAGCTGCTGCATGCCTTGAAGTAAATCATCACCATATAAATCGACAATTGGAATCTCTAAGGCTTTGGCTTTATTGGTCAGTTGGATCAAATTTTCCATCAGCTGCGTATCTTGTATGCCCTGCTGCATGCGTAAATTTTGTAAACCAACCAGCACCAATACCGACTGTGTTGATGACAGCTGCCATTTCGCTTGAGAAGGTGCAAATTGGATTTTTTTAGGCATTGGGTAAAGCATACGGGCTCGGTACAAAACTTATGTTAGAACAACTGTTATGTTACCGCAGAACCGAGTCTCAAAGTGGCTTTCATCTTATGATGATGTACTTGGAGGTGATTTCACTTGTTGGACAACTAAAACTGAAATTTGAAGTGAGCTGCAAATTAACTTTTGTGGTTGAAGCGCCCCATTTTCTTCAACACACCTTCTGAAAAATCACTTTTTCATGCCTGCTCGCCGATTTTTGCATGTAGTTTTTTTTAGATCAATTTGCAGTTCTATAAGAGCTTTTAATTGATCGAAAGCTTGCAATGAAGCTGCGATCAATTGATTTTCCCAGTCGATAATTTGGTTTTGATAAAATCAAATTCAGCACTTAATTCAACAAGTGTTTTTCCGCTTTAATCGCAGCAAATGCTCACTTAGCTTTAAAATCATTTGAATGATTTCTTCTTGGTCCATGTGCCATAAAATACTGATATATTGATGTTTACAACATCATTTAGGGAGACAAATATACTTATGTCAATTGTCCAAATTTCCTGATCCTTCTCTCAACAAATTTAATACTTTTTTGAGGCCAATTGTTTGAGCTACTGTTTGTGGAAACACACCTCTTTTATTTTTTAATAGCTCTACACCCGCTTTAAGCACTTCAAATATGTATGATTGTAGGATCTTTCTTAAAGGGTTGTGTTACACAAAACCGCTTTATAGACCTATTTTTGTCTAGTCTAAAAATTATTAGATCAGCCATAAACAAGAATTTTTATTAAAACCTTAGATTATCACTTATAATTCAACACCTTAGAAACGCCAATTATAAAACAAGTCAATTGCACGCTCTAAAGACTGACTCGCTTCCAAGTACAAACGTTGATTCATTTGATAACGTAAGGTCAGTTTATTCACTGGTGTAAATACCCCGACACCATAACGAATGAATAAGTCAGGTGTGATATAACCCGTCACAGAAACCTGAGTATCATCCCCTGTTCCTTGAGCATCTAGTGCCAAACCACTCAGACCAAATGTACGACCAATTTGGTTGGTCAATGCACGTGTACCACCCAAGCCCATACTAATACCGGCAGCAGCAATCGTGTTGTTCACATCAGAACGGAAACCTTCCGCCTGACTTAAACCTGAACTTCCTTCATTGATACGACCTGTAATTAAGGCATTTAAGGCTTCTTGTTCAGATAGACCTGCATCGTTATACACCTGAATTGCAGGACTTGATGCTGTACCCGTCACACGAACACCAACGGTACTGCCTTGAACGGCTTTATTGGCATCAATATCTAAAGTAGGGTTCGCCAATGGCCCATTAAAACGGGCAATCGCACGGTTCAAGTCCAGACTTTGACCATAAGCTTCGATTTTCACACGCTGAGAAACACCGATTGCACCATTGGCACGCATTGTTGTTTCTAACCCACGTTGTGTCAAATTCAAACGACCAATCAGTGGAATTCGACTATCAAAACCTTGGAAAATCACTTGATTACCAATGTTCACCTGTACGTCAGCGCGAATATCCCAAGGACGTGCCGATTTTAAGATCTCAAGTTGGTTATCACCTTCATGTACCACACGTACATCTGAAGATACCCCAACCACTGTTGCAGAAGATTCCGGCATCGAAATCAATGCGCGCGGCACATCAATTTTACCTTTTAATGTTAATTTCTTACTGAAAGGCAGCACATCTAATGATAAATCAGGCGTTACAACAGCGGTGATCAATGGTGCTTGACGGACCAACATTTCATTACCCGTTAAATTCAACTGGATACGTGGATCATTTTTCCAGTCAATATTTCCGGTTAATTTGCCCACACCACGACCACTATTAAATGCACCATCAATCGTCGCGTGGTTTTGACGTACAGCAGAATACAACTGAATATTGGTCAAGTTCACAGGTAATGAAATCATGCTAATCGAGCCATTTTTCACTCGAATCTCACCATCCATTAAAGGCTGTGACAATGTTCCGCTAATTTTTGCCGCATAAGACACCGTACCGCCCATTGAACGGACATCTTGTATAAATGGTTTTAAGATTTTCAATTGAACTTGGTTAAAGGCCACTTCACCGCGGATCGGTTTATTGGCTTTATACGGATCAATAATAATATTGGCATAACCTGTACCAATATCAGGAGCTTTGGTATCGAGTCGAATTTGTAGCCCTTCAGTGACACTTTTCGCAATCAAACCTACTTCATCATATTTTAAAGTGGATGCTAAATACTGTGGATCTTCAGCCGCTAAACCGAGTAAACCGTCACGAGTCACTAAACGTGCATCAATTTTAGGTTTTGCACCTTTCGCCCAAGACGCTTTCGCATAACCATTCACTTTACCCGTGATCGCCAGGCCTTCAGGCATAAATGCTGCAAAATCATTTAAGTCTAGGTTCTTTGTCACAAAGGATACATTGCCGCGGTTTTTATTCACACGAATCGGCTGATCAAAACATAATTCACTTTGCTGGCTCATCCAACAATGTGCGCCAACAAATAAGTCAGACTGTGCAGTGTTGTAAATAATCGATGCATTTTGACGCTGCACAAGACGGGTACGTAAGGAGTCAAAATCGCCTTTTTGAATCTGACCAAGCCAATTATTTTGTGCGTTAAAACCACCAGCTAACTGCACATAAAATTTTGATAATTTATTTTCAGCACTGACTTTTAATAAATGCGCATTACGTGTTCCTGCTAGTGAAATTTGACCTTTCACAATCTCACGGTTGTTACTGCGTAAATTATCCATCGTTGCCGTTAATAAACTTGGTGAAGTCGCAGAAGTTGGCAACTCGCCTTGCACCCGTATTTTTTTCACACTGAATAAATTATTAAAAGCAAAATCATCTATTGCGATATTGGCAGATGCTTGCAGTCGTGGTTGTGCTTGAACATTTAAGTAGCCATAAGCACGTCCACGTAGGCCTGCATAAATTTCATATAATGCCGGTGCATTAATTTTCAATTGTAAATTTTGTGCATTACCTGTGGCTTGAATTTGGTTATTGGCATAAGCCAACAGTAAATTATTCGCTTCAAACTGTTTTGGCATAAAACCAGATTGATTTGAATTAATCACCATCGCCAAGTTACCTTGACCACGGACAGGTTTGTTATTGATCATACCTGCCAAATTCAGACGTTCAATTTGAATACGTTTTAGCGTATCTGACCACACACCACTGGTTTTTAAATTTCCAGATAATTCACCCCGTACATTTGAGGCAAAGTAATGCGGCTTAAAATGCACCAGTGATGCATTGATATCCCAACCAATGGCTTTTTGTAGTAAAACTTGTCCATTGGCAGAAATTTTACCTGCCACGCCATCATGACGTAGCTCGGCTATTTTAATTAATTCAGGTGTACCCGATACTTTGAAAATCAAACTGCCTTTACTTGCGGCAACTTGGCTTGCATTGAGGCCACCATTATAATTCACAGCAAAAGCTTTAAAGCCTCCACCTTGTTTCTCATCATGGAAAGTCAGCGCAGCAGTAGATTTACCTGTTAAATGAACCGTTTCATTTTGCTGTGCTAGTCGGCCTAACAAATCAATATTATTCAGCTGAATAATCTGTTGATTTGGTTTTGCATAACCATTGGCTTTTAATGACCCTGTAATTTGATCGACAGGCGCAGCAGCTACGATGGTTTGCGGATTGAACTGCTGTGCTTGTACATTGGCTTGCCATTTCAGCATACGTTTTTGATCAGGCAATTCTACAACTGCATTACCTTTGAGCTGACCTTTGTCGGCCACATAACTAAAGGCAGGGACATTGAGATTGTTATTTTTCAGATTCAGTTTGGCTTGATATTGTCCAGCAGGCAGAGCACCTTTTTCATGTCTTGACACTGTGGTCGCCACATTAATATTCTGCTGACCTTCTGTAAGCGCCAATTGCACATTGCCCGAATCACTACTCAACCATCCAACATATGGCACTGCACGGTCTATATTTTTCCAAGACACATCCATCAGCATCGGCTGAGCTTTATTATTTTTGGCCGGCGCTTGATCGAGTTTTAAATTCCAAGTTTCATATTGGTCAAAATCCACCAACGCCGTCAGGTGCATGCCTTTTTCAAGGGTCCCTTTAGACGCAATCTTACTGTTTAAATTTACAGGTAGAAAATCTTGAACCACCTGCGGGATCAGCTTATGTTTTGGATTAATTTTATCTAAACGACCGCTTACATCCCAAGTGACCTGATCTTTCCAACTCACCACGCCACCCAAGTTGACAGCGCCGCCCATTACTTGTCCATTTAGGTTAGTAATATCAAGTTGGTTGACCAAGTCCGTACTCATGAGCGCAGTATATTTACCTTCAGGGATATTGGCACCGCTCAGGTCCGTGTCTAAATCTAAATTAAGACGCTGAATATCCCCTTTGAATTTTGCCAGACCATTTTTAGCAAAAAGCTTTTGCTCCGTCAGTAAAGGTAAATGATAGTTTTTAAATTTGAGTGCACCAAACATTGGAACATGTGGACGCATTGGATGAACCACAGCCCAACCAGTTAAAAGATCTGGGGTATGAGTTGCCACACCAGCTTGAATCGTATCAAGAGATCCTTTAGCCACCACTTGAATATCATGAATGTTCAAGCTTTCACGTAGTGAAGGTAAGTTGACAATCCCCACAGCATTTAGCGGATACTTGCCTTCAAATTTCATATTCCCAGACGCTTGGCGCACAGATAAATAGCCCATATCCATACGGGTATCTTCAAATTTTAATTCCGTCCCTGACCAAAGCGCTTCATTTAATTCAATATCATAAAAATCCACACCTGAACTATGGGTTTTAATCAACATATGATCTAAATCTGCATGATCGACACGAAGTACGAACGGCAAACGGATTACACTAAATACAAAAGGTTTATCGCTAGGTGGGGTCTTGGTAATAATTTGCAGATTTTTAACATCTGCCTTATTTAAATGAATTTCTTTATTAATAATGGCGCGCCAACCGAGTGTAATATCGGCACGGTCAATTTTTACATCGACAGGTTTTAGCGTAACGAGGACATTTCGTAGAATAATGCCCCGCCACAGGTTACCACCTTCATATTCATAGTGAATGATTTGCTGACGTTCCAGAACACGGTCAAGTAAAAACTTACTGCCTTTGTCTGTAGAGAACATGACCGCCAATGCAGCCACCAAAAAGATAAGCACGAACACGAAGGTCAAAATGACACTTCGAAGAATACGACGCTTCTTCGGCAGTTGCTCTACCGGCGTTTCGTTTTCTGGTTCTTGCTGTTCTTGTTCAGTCATAAAAAACACATCACCTAAAAATTATAATTGTGAACCAATAAAGAAATGTAAACGAATTGGTTTGCTGTCGTCAGAAAGTCCAGTAGCGACATCTAAACGAATTGGGCCAATTGGAGAAGCCCAACGAATCCCCACACCTGCGCTATATGCAGTCGGTGTATTAAAGTCTTTATCGTACGCATTACCAAAGTCACTAAAGACCGCAGCACGCCAGCCTTCTTTAAATTGGTAGTTATATTCTAATGAACCCGTTGCCAAGACTTGACCACCAATTTTATAGCCATTTTCTTCGGCCGCTAAACTCTTATAGTCAAAGCCGCGAATGGTTTGGTCACCACCGGTAAAGTAGCGTAAGTTATAAGGAACTTTATCAAAGTTCTCTGTCAGAATATAACCTAAATCACTGCGCCCAACGACTTGGTGATTATCATTTTCACCCAACGAATAAATAAAGCGCCAGCCCGCATTCAAGATCGCCATATCAGCATCTGAAAGTAAGCTTTCACTTCCGACTTCAACTTTATAGGTTTGCTTGATCCCTTTACTCGGATTCACACGTTTATCAGAGTCGGTTCGAGAAATTTCATAGCCAAACATCAAGGACTGTTGTTCATTGTTGGTATTCACCAAGAATGCATCTGGAATGTCATCACTAGGATTAAGTCCGTCATCAGTAATACGGTCCAAACGATAACGTAAACCAAAGGTATGCTGCCAACTACCACGGGGGTTTTTAATAATCCGGTCCACACCCGCTACAGCAGATTCAATGGAAAGATTAACACCTTGACCGACATCATCACGTTCTTCACGTTCATAACCACCGACTAAGCTGACATAGTCATTTAATGGATGGTTATATGGAATGTTATAGCGACCATCAATCGATTGACGGATTTTGGATACTTCCATGTTGGCATCAAATGAATGACCGCGTCTATTCACGATTGCACGGCGATACTGTCCACGAACACGTGTACCTGTATCGGTACCGAAACCTGCACCAATTTCTGCACTATTCAGCTTGTCTGCATTCAGTGTCACGATCACAGGGACTTTTTTATCTTCACGTACTTGGGCTTTTAAGCGTTCTTGCTCTTCTTGTTTGGCGTCTTGCGTATCTTGCAAACTGCGTAATTTAGATGGTTGCTCTGCATCATTCACCCCCGCAAATTGGTCTTCATCGACCACTTTTTGCGTCACTTCTTTATTCGACATCACTTCAGTTTTGTCTTTCACCACTTGTGAACTTTCAGACAACTGATTTTGATCAACCAAGGTTTGAATATCCGGGGGCAGTTCAAGTGGCTTTTCAATCGGGTCTGGTCGAATTGCATCAACCAAGGTGTAGTTAAAATAGCGAGAGTTGGTCAAGTTATTAGCCAAACCATTCACACGCCAGAAAGTATAGTCAGCACCGTCTTTCCACGTCACCAAACTTTCTAAAATATCGCGATCCAATGGAAACTCTGCATTCGGATCACTCATTCGAAATTCGACTTCGCCCAGCTTATAACGCTCACCCGTTTCAAATCGCAAATTGATATCGGCTGTATTTTGTGGTTGCGCCACTTTTACATCGTGCAAACGCCAGTACGAGTCGAAATAACCGTTATTAGTTGCTGCATCATTAATTCGGCCTTTCGTCGTTTCGTATTCACCATGATTAAGAATGTCACCTTCTTCTTGATCTGGTAAAACACCAATCACCTGAAACTGAGCTTGATTTGCTCCAGCCCCTGAAAATTCAATATTTTGCTTTTGAATTTGCACAGGCGTATTTGGTGTAACCAATACACGAACTTTACTATCAGACACTTTTTCAAATTTGAATTCTGACTGATAAAAACCTACAGCTTGTGCAGCTTGATTGGACAAGCTGCGTAATTGAGGCAAAGCCGATGGAAAATCGCTAAAAGACTCTTGAGTAAAACTTGAAAGCTTGCCTTTAATATTGGCTTTGAGATCTTCCAGCGCCGCACCGTAAGCCTTACTCGAAGTCTGACTGGTATTATGTGCTGAGGTAATTTCAACATCCGCACTAATTCGTGGCACTTTTGCCGTATTCATCTGACGTGGCGGACGTACTTTATATAATAAGCGCTTAAAAATACCTGGCTCTGCATCATCTTCCACAGTTGGATTATTCAGCACTTGCAGAGTACTGGCATTTTCATTTTGTGTTGCAGTAATTTCATTATCAGAGCGAATTTCACTCATGAGCTGATCAATATTGACTGGCGCTTGGTTAATTTCCGTTAACTCTTTTTGGGTAATGTCCGCAACAGCAACCTCTGTTTGTTGTGTCGCACGGTACTCCTGCGCCTGACGTTTGGCTTCTTCAGCAACTTGGAAGATTTCATTCGCCATGTTTTGATCAACAGGTGTCACGGGTAAGTTTTCTAAATCTTCGAACTCAATGGGTTTAAATTCTTGTAGTTGTGTTCCTGCTTGCTGCTGTTCTTGCAGCATTTTCATGCTATCAACAGATTCTTCTGGTTCATTTATATTTTCAATTTTTTCAATTGCTTCAGGCGTCGATAGCCCTTGCTTTACAGCCTCATCCTTGATTTCAGCAACAATCTCTGCTTTTGTATCGGTAGATGTTGGAACCGTTTCTGCGGGAGTTTGGGCGAAACTATGCTGAGCACACAAGGTCAAAAAGATGCTCATATATAGACTTTTATTGCTATGATGCTGTCGTATGCAGTGAGCCATACTGTGATGAAGCATTGTTTTTTTAAACTTGATTTTTGCAGGCATAGCAAACTCTAACAAATTTCATTATGTAATGGACTTAGTCAACCAGATGTAGAGCTAAAGATCTTATATCTATTGGTTTTTCGCCATCTCCAAACTCAAAAACATATTACATGATTTTTTTAGAGATTTTACCAATCACTCACATTTCTTAATAAAACTTAATGTAGCAAGACGCTTATGAATAACAACGAACATCTGCTAGGTACACGCCGTTTCCTGCCTATGTTTTTGACCCAATTTTTTGGGGCGCTCAATGACAATGTCTATAAACAGGCTTTATTGTTGGTCATTACCTATGGATTAATCCAACAACAGGCATTACCCATCAGCACGCTAAACAATCTGGCTGCATTATTGTTTATTTTACCCTACTTTATTTTTTCAGCGACAGCGGGACAGATCGCAGATAAGTTTGAACGTTCACAACTTGTCCGTGGCATCAAAATTTTAGAAATTATCATCATGATCATCGGCAGTATTGGCTTTCTGACCGGTCATTTATGGTTATTGTTGCTGGCTTTATTTTTGATGGGGACCCATTCGACATTTTTTGGTCCAATCAAATATGCAATTTTGCCTGAAATTTTAAAGCCCAATGAGCTGATGTCAGGCAATGCGCTCTTCCAATCGGCAACATCCATGGCAATTTTATTCGGGATGATTTTGGGCGGTGCAGTGATTGCTTCATCTCAAGGCAATTTAATGTGGATCAGCCTGACGGTAATGACCATCGCCATTTTAGGTTATATCACCAGTCGTTTTATTCTTAAGCAAAATGTCACAACACCTGATTTAAAAATCGATTGGAACTTTTTTCGTACCAGTTACCAAACGATGAAATATGCCAAAAGTTTGCCGCTAATTTTTACTATTTTATTGGGGAACTCGTGGTATTGGTTTTATGGTGCTACCTACCTCACTCAAATTCCACAAATGACCCAGCAAAACCTACATGCCTCTGAAAATGTCGTTAGCTTGCTATTGACTTTTTTCTCTGTCGGTGTAGGCGTGGGTTCATTACTTTGTCGTAAATTGGGCGGCACTCAAGTCAATATTAAGATGGTTCCCATCGGTGCTGTAGGTTTAACGGTATTTGCACTGTATTTAGCCTTTAGTTTGACCCTCGTCCCTACTCAAACTGGCCCACTTATTACCCTTTCAGAAGTTTTTCATCAAGGTTGGGGCTATTACCATGTCATGATTGCCGTGACTTTATTGGGCATTAGTGGCGGATTTTACATCGTTCCACTCTATGCAATGATGCAAGCTTACTCCCCACGCTCACATCGTGCGCGAGTCGTTGCCGCAAACAACATTTTAAATGCGGTATTTATGGTATCTTCTGCTATATTTTCAATTATCATTCTGAGTGTTTTAAAGATTGATATTAAAATACTTTTTTGTATAACCGCAGTGCTCAGTGCAATTTTTTGTATTTGGCTGCTATTACGCATCAAACCTTTGCTTCAAACTACGCAAGTCTCTCTGGAGGATTAATCCATGCGTCAATTTACAGGTGTCGACAAACTTATTCACTCATTTGATCAGGCCTTACGTAGTTTAGTTCCCGGAGCAACGGCTGCACATCGTGAAAATCCGTCTGTTGCTGAAAAGACTCAACTTGCAGTCAGTGAAGCACGTCATGTGGCGGGTCTAATGCGTGTCAACCATAGTGGTGAAGTTTGTGCCCAAGCGCTTTATCATGGCCAAGCACTCACCGCTAAACTGCCAAATGTCCGCCGTGAAATGGAACACGCTGCGATTGAAGAACAAGATCATTTGGCTTGGTGTGAAGACCGCTTAAAAGAATTAGACAGCCATACTAGTCTGCTCAACCCTGTTTGGTACGGCCTTTCTTTTGGGATGGGTGCATTGGCAGGTATTGCCGGTGATAAATACAGCTTAGGTTTTGTCGCTGAAACTGAGCGCCAAGTGAGCCTGCATTTAGAAGATCACATCCGCCAACTTCCTGAACAAGACGAACGTTCACGTAAAATTTTAGTGCAAATGAATGAAGATGAGCTGCATCACCGTGATACAGCACTCAATGCAGGTGGTGTAGACCTTCCTGTTCCAGTTCGTATTGCCATGACTGGTATTTCAAAGCTGATGACCAAAACCAGTTATTACATTTAATGCTTTTCTAATGATTGTCGCTAAGTTCTATAAATAGTGAAAAAAAAGCCTGCAATGATGCAGGCTTTTTTATGAGAAATCTTTTGACTTTAATACAATAATTCCTTCGCCATCAAAACAGTTTATAGGCTGCCATCGACTTGGTGTAAACCAATCAAAATTCAAACTATAACGTTGTGCAGTGGACGGATAACCTGCTCCACCTAACTCAAGCAGCCATCCTGCCGGACAAATTTCCTTTTGGTTATTCATCATAACGGTTTGATCATGTGCCAACTCAAGCAATAAATGGCGATGCAGCTCAAATGCAATAACATCAAATCCAGCTATTTGAATCGGCTGTGGAAAACGAGCCGATGTCAAACCTTGACGAATATCAGTCATCTGTTCCAGAGTATAATCGGTTTCAAATGATCGGTTAATCCACGTGCCTTCAGGCAGTACAACCTCTCCAAAGTTTAAAGGTTCCTGCAACTGTATATGAATTTTCTTTTGATGCTGCAACTCTGCATAGTCAGAAATAAGATCTGAAATCACGAACAATCCAAGCGTTACTGCAACAAATAAAGGGAAAAACAATACGCCAGATAAGCCAATTTTAAGTGCCGCATTTACTTTATATGGTCGATTTTTTTGCTTTTTATACCAATTATTCCAACTCAACCAAATCGCAATGACAATAAATAGCACCAAAATCGCAAAGCAAATAATAAGGAAACCTCCCGCACCTGCACCATAACCTAAGCCCATATTGCTCTCACTAAATATCCCTTTAAATCTTTTAATTATGTTTTGACGATTTTATCAGATCAGCCACGTTCACTTTATCAATGTTGATGATGCTTACGCCACCACTTCAACACCGTATAGAGCACACGGAAGAATACGATACATAAAATAACGGCAATAACGATGTAAATATCTTGATGATAAGGCAGCATTTTCGCCCAAAATAGATGTAAATAATGACTGATTTGGAAGCCAATCGTTGCGACCAACATCGCCCAAATAAAACAGGCAACCAGATTAATCAGTACATATTTCCAAACAGGATAAGCACGCACACCTACAACAATAGGTAAAATGGTTCTAAAGCCCCAAGCAAAGCGCATAAATAAAATGGTCAAAATAGGATAACGTTCAATAAACTGGCTCGCACGATCGAATTTTTGTGCAAATTCGGCATTCGACTGGATAAGTTTTTGCCCATAGCGAGCGCCCATTTGATAATAAAACTGATCGCCAATAAAACTGCCTAGCATCGCCACCGCAATCAACATTGGAAAATGAAGTATGTGTTGATGGACGGCATAGGCGCCAATCATCAGCACTGTTTCTCCTTCAAACAATGTGCCAATAAAAATCGCAATATAGCCATAGTGCTGAATCAGATCAGTCCAGTTCATATCATTATTTTGAAGCTAAAAAGATAATGTAATCCTGCGACAGCCTATACGCTAGCTCATACCATGACAGGATTTGAATATTTTTTGTTATTGTCTACTTGGGATATTTAGGGACATTTGAAATATACGTCATGAGTTTTGAAAGCATTGCGTTTCATTCGCTCAATCCACTAAAACTTTTTGGCAACTCACCATAGGAAATTGATGTGCTGGATGTTCAAACATTTCATTTTTCCAAATGTCGAACATTGGTATTTTAACATCGAGTGCTAAAGGCAGTTTTTTCGGATTAAATTGCATGTGCGCTAAGCTTTCGCCCCACGCGATCAGATCCAGATCCAAAGCGATATTATGAGATGGACGAACACGACCTGAGTCTGCTTCCATTTTTTTCAGTAAGGTGCTGATTTCATCTACACATAAACTGCTTTTCACCAAACAAGCTGCATTCCAATAATCCGCCCCAATGCCATCACGACAAGGAATCACATAAATTTTGGAAAATTCAACATGACCCAAAGCCTGAATTTGACGTAAAGCCTGTTGAAAATGCGGTTTGGGATTGAAATTACTCGCCAGAGCTAGGGCGAAAATCGTTTCGGTGGCGTTCAAGACGAATTCCTACAGAATTGGCTTGCGCGATAATGGCAGGCTTCCGGATGCTAATCATAATAGATTCAATGCTGTCATAGGTAGCAAAAAGTGCATCAATCACCAGTTTTGCTGCATGTTCGATCAATTTAGGTTGAGCAGTTTGAATGACTTTGGCTGATATTTCGCAAATTTCAGCATAATTCAAGGTATCTTCAAGCTCATCTGACTGAGCCGCCTGCGCTAAACTGGTTTGAATATTGAGGTCGAGCATCAAAGGCTGAATAATCTGACGCTCCCAATTGAAACAGCCGACTACAGTTTCAACTTTCAAACCTTCAATGATAATTGCGTCCATTCTTACACTCAAAATAAAATCTTAAACATCGATAAAATCCTCCTGTTAAAGAAGGAGGGTTTTATTTATATCTTGCGGCTAAATTATTGCTTCAACAATAAATTAGGGTCCATAGTCTGCACCATTTGAATACGCTGGTCTGCATAAATATCAGTATATGGCGCAAGGATGCGCATAAAGCGGTCAAAGTACAACATTTGTTTGAATAATAAAGCGAAGTCACGTGGGAAGCGAATACCATGACGCTCTCCGACTTGTACCATATCCATCATGATGTCATTCAAATCGGCAGGATTTGAGGTTAATAATTCCTGTGGATCAGCCAAAAGCACACCGCTAAATAAACGCTCTAAATCGGCAGCTAAGACTTGTGTGTCAATTTTGACAGCCGTCATGCCCATTTTCAGCATGTTTTCAGCCATCAAGTTGTAGTCAGTTTTTTGTAGGGCATCCATAAACGCAATACATGCTGTCCACACTTCAGGTTTCAACTGGCCCACGATACCAAAATCGATGAAGCCTACTCGACCATCTTCTAGCAGCATCAGGTTGCCTGCATGTAAGTCTGCATGGAAACTGTTACATAACATCAAGCTGCCAAACCATGTATTCATCGCTGTCACCAAAACTTGCGATGGATCTTTAGCGACTTTCTTGACCACGTCAAAATCGGTCAATGGCACGCCGTATAAACGTTCCATGGTTAAGACACGACGTGTTGAATATTGGTGATAAACCTTTGGTGCTGTTGCGGCTTTGTTTTGAGTTACGTTCAGATAATTCACAAAGTCGTCAAGATTTTGAGCTTCTTCAATAAAGTCCACCTCACGTACCATGCGAACTTTAATTTCTTCAACGATATCTGCAAGTGAAGCAAATTTGACTTTGGGTACAGCTTTTTCGACCAGTTTAGTAGCCCAATGTAAGACGTTTAAATCTGTATAGAGAATCGTCTCGACACCCGGTTTTTGCACCTTAATAACAACATTTTCACCAGTGACCAATTTAGCGGCATGCACCTGTGCAATCGATGCAGAAGCCAAAGGCTTTTCATCAATTGAAGCAAATATTTCATCTAAATTACGACCAGCAAATTCTGAAGCCAATACCTGCTGCACATAACTAAACGGCAATGACGGTGTCTGATCTAAACAGCCTTGGAACTCTTCGACATATTCACGCGGAAATAAAGAAGGTGTACTGGCAATAAATTGACCCAATTTAATATAGGTTGAACCTAGTGATTCAAAAGTTTCACGCATTAATTTTGCGTTACTTGGTTTTTCAGTTGCATATTTAAAGCCGGCTTTTGCCGCAACGACAGCGGTCTCACCCATGCGGGCAACCGAGCGAATTCCATCTAACCAGATATTGTTTTTCATAATGTCTTAGAAAAAAATAATTAACGTGAGTGTAGCAAAAAAATAAGGGCTTGCTGCTTTATCTTGCCTGACAGATTGGACAATCGGGATCTATTTCAAAAGCGAGAATTTTTTGTTTCATTGACAGACCATCCCACAACAAAAGTTTTTGTTTCAATACTGTCTTTCCTAAACCCAAATAAAGCAAAGCATGATGAGCTTGCAAACTTGCCATAACATTTGGTGTGGTTGCAAGCACACCCGAGTCTGCACAGCGCAAACTTTCATTGGCATGCTGTTCTTTTGGAAATAGACATTCATAACATGCCGCGTTTCCTTCGACCATAAACAGTTGCCCTTGGAAACCAATCGCTGAAGCACTAATCAGCGCCACATTATTTTCTACGCAGCTTGCATTGACCAAATAACGCGTGCTGAAATTATCACAACCGTCGAGAACCAAATCTTGCTGTGAAATCAATGCCTTTGCATTGCTTTCATCTAATTTTGAGGTATAGCTTTGCACACGGATATACGGGTTAATCGTTTGTAAACGTTTAGCCAAAATTTCAGCTTTATAAAAACCTACATCGTGTTCGATATACGCGATTTGTCGTTGCAAATTACTGATTTCAATGCGATCTGCATCGATCAAAGTGATTTGGCCAACGCCTGCACGTGCCAATAATTCGGCTGTAGTACAACCAATTCCACCACACCCTACGATGAGTACATTGGCAAGTTTTAGCTTCTCTTGCGCATCGATGTCCCAACCATCAAGCAATATTTGACGGCTGTATAGATGCATTTCATCATCACTTAATTCAAATTCAGATGTTGATTCATTCGATTTAAACGTAGACAAAGTATTTCCTTATTAAAATTCGTCAAGCATAAAAAATAGGCGAGTTTATACCGCACGCAAAAGATTAAAACACCGTTATCCATCAAATGTTATTCGGCTACAAACCCGAAACAGTGTAAAAACACCCGGCTATTTGAGCAAGACAATATACAGCTTAAAGTTAGAATAAATGCTCTGTAGACATGACATTTTTCTCAGTTAGCGTATCTTCAATTACACTATTTAAAAAACAGTATCTCAAACACCTTAGTATGTAGGAACATCATAGAGGTATAGCGTATACATGTTTTAAAAATAATAAATAAAAAATATAGTTATATTTTTAAACATATTTAGTTGCACTAGAGCTGCTTATATTAGGTTCATTTTAATGATTCTTTTCTACCTTAACCTCAAAAAATAAAACTTAATTCAAGACATTTTAAGCGTTTACGTATGCAAAGAGATTTAATCCGTAGGTATATATATGAATTCAGTGAGAATTAAATTGCTGACACAATATATTCGATAAACTTATGAGCTAACACACATTATTCAAATACTTTGTGCTCAGTCATATTTACCCCTTTACCCCAAAGTGATTACTTAAAAGTGGAGAATAAAAATGTCACAAGAATACATTGAACAAGATCAGCGACAAAAATTATGGAAACTCATTAAAGACGTGCGTTTCACCATGATTAGCCATGTCACTGACAAGCAAGAAATTCATTCTCAACCTATGACCATGCTTAATTCTGATAAGATGAATGAGCATGAAAATATCTATTTTCTTATGAAAGAAAACAATGACCTTGTAGAGGCAGTCAATGCAGGTCGTAATCATCTTGGATTAGCATTCGCTAAACCTTCAGACGATATTTATGTATCAATTAGTGCTCATGGAGAAATCAGTACAGATGCGGCCCTAATCGATAAATTATGGAATCCTTGGGCTGAAAACTGGTTCGATGGCAAGACTGATCCTACTGTTCGCGTTTTGATAGCTAATCCTATTAGTGCAGAATTCTGGAATGTCAAAGACAATAAAGTCACCCATTTATTCAAAGTTTTGAAGGGCAATTTAACGGGTAAAACTCAAGAACTTGATACTGAACATAATACCCTGAACTTAAAATAAATGATTTTATAGATTTGAATGAATGCTTTAATTTTAGGTTAATTTGGATTGTCCCATAGTTAGTCAAGTGCATATATGATCTCGAATGAATGGTTTCACAAGCTCAAATATCAATTTCAAAAAGGCTGCATCAAGCAGCCTTTTTTGCGTATATAAATTGACTCAACTGACCTTTTGAATTAATTGCGCTTTGGCCACTTCTTGTTGCTTCAACAAATTACGTTGGATTTTTCCACTCGATGTTTTAGGCAACCCATCCACAAATTCAATTTCTTTTGGATAAGCATGCTTGGATAAACGAGATCGTACATAGGCTTGTAGTTTATCCATGAGTTCAGAACTTGCTTGATATTGTGGTTTCAATACCACAAAAGCTTTGACCAATTCAGTCCGCTCAGGATCAGGCTTACCAACAACTGCCGACTCTAAAACCTCTTCACATTCTAATAATGTGCTTTCCACATCGAAAGGCCCTACACGATAGCCTGACGTTGTAATGACATCGTCTGCACGACCTACAAAATCAATGCCGCCTTCTTCGTTTAAACGAACGGTATCACCGGTTAAATAGTAGTTCCCGACAAAGGCTTTACGGTTATTGCCACCATAGCCTGTAAACCACATGAGTGGAGATTGCGACCAATCTAATGCCAATGTTCCAATGCCACCGCGTTCAATTTCTTGATAGTCTTTATTAAGCACCGCGAAACGATGACCCGGTATAGCAAAACCGGCTGAACCCACTTTTTTGTAGTGTTCTAAAGCGTGATGATTTGCAATCACCATACCGAGTTCTGTTTGCCCATATTGGTCATAAATATTGACGTTTAAATCGTGATTAAACCATTGAATCACTTCGGGCGTTAGTGGCTCTCCTGCACTACTCACAACCCGTAAATGTGATTTTAGGGATTCATCAAATTTTTCTTTAAAACCAAAGAACATACGAAATGCCGTTGGTGAACCGGTCAAATTACTGACTTTATATTTTTTGATGACTTGAAGTGCATGATCAACACTAAAAGCACGTTCATCCATAATAATGCTGTGTCCTAAACTTAATGGCCCTGCAATTCCATAGTACAAACCATAAGCCCAACCCGGATCTGCCAAATTCCAAAATGAATCTTCATCACGCAAATCAACCGCATGTGTCATATACCCTTTAAATGCCAATAACGCTTTGTGTGGCACAGGTACAGACTTGGCCAAACCGGTCGTTCCCGATGTAAACATCATTAAAAATTCATCGTCAAATGAACGGGGAACTGAGTTAAATGTGGCGTCATGCAATTGCAACTCTGACCAAAAGTCAGGATCTGTCTGAATTGCTTGATCGGCATGCACGGTTAAAATATGTGGTAAATCAATATGATTGAGTTTTGAGCGTTGCTCAGTGTTGGTTACAATCAGCTTTGTTCCCGCAGTTTGCACCCGATGTTCAATCGCTTTAGACTCAAATGCCGTAAACAACGGCTGATAAATTGCCCCTATACGCCATGTTGCCAAAATAGTAATCAACAACTCTGCTGTGCGTGGTAATAGACCTGCAATGCAATCACCTGCTTTCAGTCCAATGCGCTGATAATAATTCGCCAATTGTGCAGAAGCTAAATCTAATTGCTCAAAAGTCCATTGCTCAGATTCACTATTTTTACTTTCCCAGATCAGCGCAGTTCTATTTTGCCCAACATAGCGCCCACAACATTCATCATAAGCATTGATTGAACTTGGCGTACCGACCAATTGTTCTGTAACAATCTTTTCAAAATTAAAATCACGATATGCTTGTTCTAGTGTCTTCATGACGACAATTCCTATCCTGTTCTCTATGATTCAAAGTGCAATACTTTGAGGTTTATTGATCTTGTTGTTATACCGCTGCGTATCCGTGACGATTCCTTTGCCACGTTCGCTTTTACTGCTATTCCATACACCGATTGCAATGTCGGTTTTTAGTTTTGTAACTTATACTTTGTTAAACTATCTATTCGTAAATTACCTATTCTTAGACTGTCTATACCTAGATAACCATGTTTGGATATCCCCTGCAATTTCCATAACCATCAACGCCATTGCAGGGTTTGAACATCGACTAAAGTCTATTTTTTAATCAGCTATCTTTTGGTTACTTCACGTGCTATCACCAGCCGCTGAATGTCCGATGCACCTTCATAAATTTGACTGACACGCACATCACGATATATTCGTTCTACTGGAAAATCAGATACATAACCGTAGCCCCCATGGATTTGAATGGCATCTGAACACACACGTTCAGCCATCGTCGATGCAAAAAGTTTCGCCATTGAGGCTTCTTTTAAAC
This sequence comes from Acinetobacter sp. YH16042, assembly GCF_013417245.1. Lineage (NCBI taxonomy): Bacteria > Pseudomonadati > Pseudomonadota > Gammaproteobacteria > Moraxellales > Moraxellaceae > Acinetobacter > Acinetobacter sp. YH16042. Next base: position 108,359 of record NZ_VPEJ01000009.1, on the reverse strand, counting down.
ATGGAAAACCGGCATCTTTTAACGTCGCTGCATGGAAGATCAATTGGCGTGCTGCCTCAATTTGGGTGGCCATATCTGCTAGGCGAAATGCCACGGCCTGATGCTGTACAATCTCCACCCCAAATGCCTTGCGTTCATTGGCATATTCAACGGCAGCATCTAATGCTGCTCGTGCCATACCCACAGACTGCGCTGCAATGCCAATTCGACCTGACTCTAAGTTCGATAAGGCAATTTTATAGCCTTCACCCTCTTGGCCTAAAAGACTATCGGCAGGAATACGACAGTCATCTAAAACTATAGTTGCTGTATCGGAACAATGCTGACCCATTTTGTCTTCTAATCGCGATACGATATAACCAGGTGCATCCGTCGGTACTAAAAAGCACGAAATCCCTTTTTTACCAGCAGATTTATCCGTTACTGCAAAAACCAAGGCTACTTGAGCATGTTTTCCTGTGGTAATAAATTGCTTGGTGCCATTTAACACCCACTCATCACCATCACGCTCCGCTTTACATTCCAATGCACTCGCATCTGAACCCACTTGTGGTTCTGTTAGGCAAAAACAACCTAACCATTCGCCTGTGGCTAATTTTTTTAAGTATTTTTCTTTTTGTGCTTCTGTACCATAACGCTGCGTAATGCCACATGGCAGTGAGTTTTGTACGCTGACAATCGTCGAAATCGCACCATCACCTGCAGCAATTTCTTCTAAGGCAACAACCAAAGACACATAGTCTAAACCTGCACCCCCCCATTCGTCCGAAACCGTCATGCCTAAAGCACCCAGCTCACCAAGTTCCTTTAGCTCTTGTGCAGGAAATGCTGCCGTTTTGTCACGCTCTGCTGCCGTCGGTTTCAGTTTTTCTTGCGAATAGCTTCGCATCATATCCTGAACCATTTTTTGTTCATCATTTAAAATCATGAGACTTCCTTTTCTAAATCTTTTATAGCGTGTATAGCTTTAATTTTTGGATAACTGCGGAATTAAAAATACTTTGGCTGTATAAAGCAAAGTTGGATACACGACGACGTCATTTGCAACTGTCTGAGGCAGGACGCCATTAATCTCAAATGTTTCTGCGACCTATAAATCAATAAATACTTGATGACGAGTTTTGCAAATGACAATGGTTTTGGTTACTTTTGCCGAAACAAAAGTAATGAGATGAGCTACTGTCAACGAAGTTATTCTCGATAAGACTCCGTCGTAGAAGCCTGAATAAGCAGTTTTAATAAATAACTATTTAGGCTGCATACGAATCGCGCCATCAAGACGTATCACTTCGCCATTGAGATAAGCGTTTTCAAAAATATGCGTCACTAATTTTGCAAACTCTTGTGGTTTTGCTAAGCGTGGTGGGAAAGGCACCATTTGCCCCAAAGCATCTTGTACATTTTGTGCCAAGCCTTTGAGCATCGGCGTTTCCATAATGCCTGGAGCAATGGTCATCACACGGATTGATTCACGTGCAAGCTCACGTGCAAGAGGTAATGTCATTGCAACCACTGCCCCTTTGGATGCTGCATAAGCCGACTGACCAATTTGACCATCGAAAGCCGCAACCGACGCCGTATTCACAATCACCCCACGCTCTTCTTCACCCGCTTTTAATTCATATTTAGCAATCAGTTGTGCCGCATAGCGCAGCATATTGAATGTACCTGAAACATTAATATTTAATACTTTTTGGAACATCGCCAAATCATGTAATCCGTCACGACCTAAAACTTTTGCAGAGGGTGCGATACCTGCGCAGTTCACTAAGCCATTAAGTTGACCAAATTCCGCTTCAACTTGTGTAAAGAAAGAGCCGACCGCTTGTTCATCGGTAACATCCAATTGAACAAATTTGGCATGATCACCCAGTTGACGTTGCATCGCTTCGCCATGCTCATGATTCATATCCACAATAATCACTTTTGCGCCCAGGCCAATTAGATGTGTTGCTGTCGCAGCGCCTAGACCCGATGCACCACCGGTCACGACGAAAACTTTTCCTTTTATGTCCATAGCATTTCCCTATTTACGATATCTTGTTTTAAATTCGACTTAAGATGCAGAGTAAACAGAGAATTTATTCAGTACAATTTCCAAATGTTGCATCTTTACTGATGTATTTGGACAATTCTGAACAAGGACCTATCCGCACATATGCCGAAGCATGGACTCGAATACAGTAAAGGGACGATTTCTATCGACTTGGTGCATGAAGCATTACACGATGCGCAAAAAAAGCGCTTTGATATTTCTGCTATTTTACAAAAGGCGGGTATTCCCTCAGAGTTACTGTTATCGCGTAAAACCAGAGTTTCTGTTTCTCAATATGCGGCTTTATGGACTCATCTTGCAGATGTGATGGATGATGAATTTTTTGGCATGGATCGGCATGCCATGCGACGTGGCAGTTTTAAGCTACTGTCGAAAATGGTCATGCACAACAGTACCTTGGGGGATGCACTTAAGCAAATCTTACAATTTTTAAATCTGGTTTTAGATGACTTGCATAGTGATTTAACCATTGAAGATCACTTTGCTTATATCGTGATCTATGACCAACAAACGCCTAAACGCATGTTCAGCTATGCCACATATTTAATGCTCATCCATACGCTACTGTGCTGGTTGAGTGGTCAACGGATTTTATTAAACCAAATCCAATTAAAATGTGATGCACCGCTTGATGATCATGACTATAAAGTTCGCTTCTGTGAAAATATTCATTACCAAGCCAGTCAAAACTACATACAGCTCGATGCCAGTTATTTAAGTCTACCAATCAAGCAAGACACACGTTCGTGGTATCAATTCTTACAACAAACACCTGAAAACCTTTTGGTACGCTTTAAAAACCCGTATGCGCTCAGCAGCCAAATTCGTAAACAACTGTTAGACGTTCCTCCTGCCGAATGGTTAGAGTTTTATGAGTTGGCAGTCAAAATGAATATGTCGGAAGCCACGATGCATCGCCGTCTTAAAAGTGAAGGTGTGAGTTATCAACAACTCAAAAATGATATCCGACGTGATACTGCCATCGATTTTTTAACCCATACCGATAAAAGCTTACAAGATATCAGTGAAGAACTAAATTTTCATGATCCGAGTGCTTTTCATCGGGCTTTTAAAAAATGGACAGGTGTCAGTCCCGGTGCGTATCGACAAAATAATGCGCCTGAATTCAAGGCCTAAAATTTGATATTCGCTATTTATAAATTGAATATTCATCTAATTAATAGAAAATCAATAACTTAAAAATATTCAATAAATAGACTGACCATTCATCCTTGAACGATTGCTACTTTAGTCTAATTAGGTTATTTTTCACTCAATTTAAAGCACTTTGCTTATTTATATTCCAATTCTCCTGCATCTCCTTGAAAGGCTTTCCTATGCTTAAGATGATTGATGTTCTTGAACAACAACTTGTTCAAAACTTTTCAGATTCTCTTTTCACTCAGATTGACGCAATTGATGAACTGTTTCATGAACAGCTTAAAACTGTCGCAGATATCGATTTGCAAAATTTGATCTCACAATTTTTTAGCACTGAAAATGCAGTTGAAGTTGCTCATGCACTGGATATCCAAGCAGATGACATTGAAGCAATTCAAGCAGGTGCAAATCTAAAAGATGAAAATTTAGTGAATGCAACTGCAAAAATTATTGCTTACTGTCTTGCAGTAGAAACAGCAGCTTTAGAACAAGTTGAAGTTTTCGATAGCTTACAAGACTACCCAATGTAAGCATTGATCGAATATAAAAATAAAGCGCATTCAATGCGCTTTATTTTTGACTATTTATCTAACACTAAATCAATGTTGCCACTGACCTAAGCTGACACGGTCATTACCGCCATAATCTTTTATAGTCCGAACATTTCGATATCCAGCCTGCAAGAACAAATGTCTGACCGATTCACCTTGGTCATAGCCATGTTCGAGCACCACCCAACCATTCACGGTTAAATGTTTTTTAGCTTGAAGAATGATTTGCTCAATATCTGCAAGCCCATGATTGTCCGCAACCAAAGCACGTTCAGGCTCTGTCGCCAAATCTTTCATGTGTACATCATCAGCATCGATATACGGCGGATTTGACACAATTACATCAAAGAAAGCACGACCAAAGGGTTTCAACCAAGAACCTAAGACAAACTGCACATGTTCAAGATCATGCTTTTTGGCATTAAACTCAGCAACTTCCAAGGTAGGTTCGTAAATATCCGAAGCTACAATTGACCAATCTGGACGTTCACTGGCTAATGACAAGGCTACAGCACCAGTTCCTGTTCCTAAATCGACCACACGAGCATCTTCAGGAAGTTCTAAACGGAGTACAGTTTCAACGAGTACTTCCGTATCAGGACGTGGAACCAAAGTATCTTTAGTCACTTTTAAGTCTAGCGTCCAAAATGGCTGAGAACCTGTGACATAAGCCAAAGGCTCACCTGCTGCAATACGAGCAAGACTGTCGACATAGAGTTGTTCTTGTTCTGCCGTCAATTCTTGATCCTTTTTCATGATTAAATCAAAAGAATCAATCTTGGTGATGTGCTCTAACAACCACGCATTTTCCTGACGTTCATAACTTTCAGGTTCACCACGATAGGCCAAAGCCTGTGCAATATTCATTAGCCACCATTCTGCTGCGCTAATAACGCCAACTGATCGGCTTGATATTCACGATGCAAACTATCAAGCAATTCAGTCAAATCGCCTTCCATCACTGCATCTAACTTATACAGTGTTAGGTTAATACGATGATCAGTCATGCGACCTTGTGGATAGTTATAGGTACGAATACGCTCAGAACGGTCACCAGAACCCACCAAGTCACGACGCATTTCAGATGTCGCGGCATCTGCTGCTGCGCGTTTGGCATTTTCTAAACGAGAAACCAACAGCGCCATCGCTTTGGCTTTGTTTTTATGTTGTGAACGTTCGTCCTGACATTCTACAACTGTACCCGTTGGTATATGAGTAATACGCACAGCAGAGTCAGTTTTGTTAATGTGCTGACCACCCGCGCCAGATGCACGATAGGTATCAATACGTAATTCTGAAGGATTAATTTCAACACTGGTGTCTACATCAATTTCCGGCAAAATCGCAACCGTACATGCCGAAGTATGAACACGACCTTGTGACTCAGTTGCAGGAACACGCTGTACACGATGCGCACCACTTTCAAATTTTAAGCGACCATATACGCCTTCACCATTGATGAGGCAAATCACTTCTTTATAACCGCCGTGTTCGCCGTCATTTTCAGACAGCACTTCAATACGCCAACCTTGTGATTCAGCATATTTACTGTACATGCGATACAAGTCACCAGAGAAAATCGCAGCTTCGTCACCACCCGTTCCGGCACGGATTTCTAAATAGGCAGAGTTCGCATCATTCGGATCTTTTGGAATCATCAGAATGTTTAAGTCTGCTTCAAGCTGACCAATCAAAGCTTTATTTTCTTTAATTTCTTCAACAGCCATTTCTTTGAAATCTGGATCCGTCATCATTACTTCAGCAGTTTCAATATCTTCTTCTGCTTGACGGTATTTTTTCCAAACTTCGGTGATTTCAGATAAATCACTATGCTCACGAGACAACTGACGGAAACGTTTATTGTCTGAAATGACTTCTACATCTGCGAGTAATGCATTTAATTCTTCGTGACGGTCAGAGAGCTGATCTAATCGTAAACGTAACGATTCTTTCATTTTTCAAAAAATCTCAATACACAGGCTCTACCGCTAAACTTTCACGGATATGCCAAAATTCAAAATAATGGCGCTAGTGTACCGATAATGGGTCTGAAATGACATATTTATTGTTTTTTGGCCTATCTATGAGCCTAAATATCAAAATGTGAACTTCATCACTCCTACCTTTCTCCACAAAGTCGTACAGATTTTCAGCATTCGACCGTTTTTTTCACAATATTAATAAAACTTATACAAACTAGACACTCAAATCACTAAATAAAGTGAAAGCTCTCCATATTTATAGCGAATAGTTTTGTTACATTTACTGCCATCGAAATGATTATGAAAAAGTCCTCGCGTTTATGAAGGACATGGAGTGAACTATGAAACTGAATACTCTTTTAATGACAGCCACTCTAGCAACTGCTTCTATGTTCACTGTGTCTGCAAATGCAGATAGTACAACACGCGTTGCTGCAGCTAGTGCATTAGGTAGTGTTGCAGGTACTGCAATTGGTAAAAACATGGGCGGTAATACCGGCGCTACAATTGGTGCTGCTCTTGGTGGTGCTGGTGGTGCTGCGGTAGCAAGTAATAAACGTAACCGTACAGAATCTGCTATCGGCGGTGCTTTAGGTGGTGGTACAGGTTATACCGTTGGTAAAAGCATGGGCGGTACAAACGGTGGTTACATCGGCTCTGCACTAGGTGCTGCTGGTGGTGCTGCTCTAGGTAATAAAATCTCTAAAGATAAAGCTTACGACAAACACCAAGAACGTAAATACAAAAAACGTTACCGTCGTCGTCACTAATTCAAAATTAGTGAGTCCGTATTGGATCGTGAAAAGAGCACCTTCGGGTGCTTTTTTTATGTATCGCCTTTTTTCAAATGATAAATACAATTTTATTTATTGCACCTCAAATATGTAGAGTTGATCCACTCTATCCATGTGATCAATCATGTAGAAATAAAGTGCAAAATTTACATTGCAGCAACGGAACACGTATTTTATTTCACATCACGCTCCAAATATTCGCTATGTGTTTTCATATATTGATATCAACAGATAAACATCATGCTTCGTAAGGAGTTTAAAAATAAAAATTAATAAAATTTTATTCAGTGCAGCAATTGCCGCTTCAGCGCTTACTATGACTGCAACACATGCAGGTAATAGTACCAATACTGCATTAACATCTGCTTTAGGTGGTGTTGTTGGTGCAGCAATCGGTAACCAAGTTGGCGGTCAAACTGGCGCAATGATTGGTTCAGCAATTGGTGGCGGTGCAGGTGCAGCAGCATCGGCGAACAAACGTGACCGTAATGGTGCCATCATTGGTGGCGCACTTGGTGGCGCAGGTGGTTATACCGTAGGTAAAAACATGGGCGGCACAAACGGTGGTTATATCGGTGCTGCACTTGGTTCAGCCGGTGGTTCTGCACTAGGTAAAAAAGTGTCTGAAGACCGTCGCTATGATGACCGCTACAATGGTCGTTATGATGATCGCTATGACCGTCGTTATAACAACCGTGGCTATCGTACCAATAATTACAGCTACAACGACCGAGGCTACCGTGGAGACAATGGTCGTCACTTAGGTTGGTACAAAAACGGTAAACGTTAATCGAGATATTTCAATGAAAAAAATCAGCACCTTCGGGTGCTTTTTTTGTTTATAAAAAAAAGTTTAGATATACCAAAAGTTGACTTTTTACACAGCCCAACCAATATATCGAATTTATTCGATATACATTAGGCGTTTTATATCGTATTATTTCGATATAAAGATCTCTGAGAGAAAACATGCGTACTCTAGCCGATACAAAATTTTCAATACTTGAACTCGCACCTGTTCGAGATGATAAAACCATCGAATTTTCACTCAAACATGCACTCCAGTTAGCACAGAAAGCAGAACAACTTGGCTATGAGCGTCTATGGTTAGCCGAACACCACAATATGGACGGCATCGCAAGTTCTGCAACTGCGGTTTTACTCGGTTATCTCTTAGCAAATACACAATCTATCAAGCTCGGTTCAGGCGGGATTATGTTGCCTAACCATGCGCCGTTGGTTGTCGCTGAACAATTTGGCACGCTTGAAACGCTATATCACGGCCGCATTGAACTCGGCTTAGGTCGGGCACCAGGTACCGACCAAACCACCATGCGCGCTTTACGCCGTGGCCGTCAGGAAACCGAAGATCAATTTCCACAAGATGTCCTTGAGATATTGCAATACTTTAAAGCACCTGAGCCACAGCAGCGCATCATTGCTACACCGGGACAAAATACACATGTTCCTGTATGGCTTTTAGGTTCAAGCCTGTTCAGTGCACAACTCGCTGCACGTTTAGGTCTACCCTATTCATTTGCTTCACATTTCGCGCCACGCATGCTTGGACAAGCAATTCAGCTCTATCGTGAAAATTTCCAAGCATCCGAATATTTAGATCAACCTTATGTCTCTATGGGCGTACCAACGGTTGTTGCTGAAACAGATGAAGAAGCAGAATATCTGGCAACAAGTGCTTATCAGCGAGTTTTAGGTTTAATGCGTGGTCAAAGTTTAAAACTTAAAGCTCCGGTCGACAGTATGCAAGGCCTATGGTCTGCTGCAGAAAAGATGTCCGTAGATAATTTCTACGCTATGGGACAAGTCGGTTCAAATGCAACCGTTCGAGCAGGTTTAGAAAACCTACTCACCAAATATGACGTTGATGAATTTATTTTCACCTGTGACATTTACGATACCGATAAGCGCATTGAAAACTTCGAACGTTTAATGCAAATCAAAAATGATCTCGCTTAAGACTCTAAACTTAATGATCTAATCCAAGCGTTTAATCCGTCTAAAGGTAGAATTGTGACTACATTTTTTGTGGCTCTTTAGACGGATAGCAGTCAACAGATAATATGGTTTCGGCTAACAACGACTAAACCTGTACTTAAAAACCATCATTGCCTCAACGAAATAATTGCTTTACTCATTTTTATTGCTGTATAAATATTAAACATAAGCAAAACAAAGAGAAAAATAAGCAGATGAGCCAATATATTAATAAACCCACACCCGCATTTATCGCAGCAAGTTGGTGTGCACTGATCTTAGGCGCTGTGGTGTTTTGCATAGGTTTATTCAATGCAAATATGATGTTGAATGAAAAAGGCTTTTATCTCATTTTATTGCTTTATGGATTATTTTCATCGGTTTCACTACAAAAAATCATTCGTGACCGTTTAGAAGGAATGCATGTCACTGCAATCTACTTTGGACTGTGCTGGGCATCCGTCATTATTTGCCTCGTACTTCTTGCCATTGGTCTATGGAATGCTGAACTGGCATTAAGTGAAAAAGGTTTTTACATGATGGCTTTCCTAATGAGTCTGTTTGGTGCAGTTGCTGTACAAAAAAATATTCGTGATATGGACTATTTACGTACACATACCGACCAACCCGAACTTAAACATTCAACCACGAGTCAGCTTGACTATAACTCATCAGATGATGAACCACTTTAAAACTCACAAAATTTATAGATCTCAAAAGCTGTTCATGCAGGTCGCTCATTGTTTTATCGATCTGCTTGAGCGGTTAATGAACTACAACGCATAAAAAAATCAGTTCACTCCTAGAAATCTATAAATGACAAGGGCCAAGCAAATCAATTCTAGACAAATTGCATGACTCATCAGACTGAAAAAACGCTTTACCCCAACTGGCCCATCACAGAATATATTCCTATCTAAGACTCAACTAAAAAAAGAAAAGATAAGGAATAAATATGGCCAACAAGCAGGATGCAACCCACCATATTTTTAATAATCATCTAGAAGATTTTGAACACTTTCGTGGAACGATCATCAGTTCAGAACAGATCAAAGATTATGATTTTAAGAATCAAAAAATCGCAATTATTGGGATAGATCAGCATGTGGTCTCTGAACTACATCATCTATGTCAGGTTGCAGATAACATCATGGTCTATCAAATCAAACCGCAATTTGTCTTACCACGCACCGAACGTCTACTGAATAAATTAATCCAGCACCCACTGATTGCAAAAAATCGACGTTTATTTAGCAATCGTATTAAGAGTATTTTGGCGATTCGCTTTTTAGAAGATCAAGTGCCGAACCATTGGTTAAGACATTTACTCAGTCCAAATACCGCAATTCAGAACAAAACCTTCCTAAAATCTGATCATTATTATGCAGCATTACAGCAGCCAAACTGCATCTTAAATACTTGGCCAATTGCAAAAATTCAGAGTAATTCAATCACGGCTTTAGATGAACATACGTTTGAGTGTGATGTCATTGTGCGCAGCGAATCTAACCAATCCAAAGAAAAGTAATGACATTGCAATTATTTTCACATGACATCTATTAAATTTTTGTGATTGATCAAAAAATCACAATACCAAAAGCCATCTCTGGCGGCTTTTGGTAGCTCCCCTACTATATTGGATACTTTCATTCGATAAGGCTAAGGATTCTTAAAAATCCATAAATAAAAATAGCTTTAATAGTGCTACATGCTTTTTCAGTGCTCAGACTTAAATCATGCTTCCGACCTGCACCAGCAGCTACAGCGAGTTTATAGACGTGCAATTTTGAATAGTTATGATCAATTCTTCATGAAAACTTTATTTCAAACCAATAATTTTTTCAGTGCTTATTTTTTTACACAGCTCTATTTACTCCTTAACTGTAAGTTGAAAAATTTATATTGATGCTTATGTTCAACCGATATTTACCTCTATTGTTATCTATATTTAATAGGAAAATAACAGATTGAAATCCAGTTTAAATATCAATTTATATCGGAGTTTAGAGCCTGAATGTTATTAATTTGACTATTTTTCACCCACATCAATTAAATAAATGATGCCATTTCTTGAGATTTAACACCTAAAAGCGACTGTTTGATTATTTTTTATTCTATTTTCTGCCTATTTTTTTTAGCATTTAAATCAGTATTTTTGAAAAATTGATTAAATATTAAACCATATTAGCTAAATCTTGTATTTATACAACTCATATCAAGTGGATTATTCAGGCTTAATTCATAGATAAAAATACAGCACAGCACGGATTATTTTAAAAGATTCAAGCTGTCAATTAGGCCATATTTTATAAATTTTCAGCCAAAAAAATTCATCAAATTGGTACACATTTGAATGCAGAAATTGCTTAAATTTTAAGTCTAAATATTGAGGAAAATTTTCATCAATATTTTAAATATTTATCATTCATTAAAAGTATGACAAGCCAGAAATTAATACTATTTTTATATAATTTATACAGAAATTCATTATCATCAAAAGAGCCACCGAAGTGGCTCAATTTACACTTAACCAATACGACGTTTCAGTCCAGTCATTTGTAAAACACGAGTTGAAATTTCTTCAATCGACATTTCCGACACGTTTAAGTATTTAATTCCTTCAGAAATATAAATACCTTCAATCGCACGTAATTCCATCTGGCACTGACTAAAACTAGCATAACGACTATTGGCCTTACGTTCTGAACGAATTGCTACAAGGCGCTCTGCATCAATCATCAAGCCAAATAACTTATGCTTATGTTCACGTAAAACTGCAGGTAAACGGTTGTCATCCAAGTCTTCTTCTGTCAAAGGATAGTTCGCCACACGAATACCAAATTGCAAAGAGAGGTAGATGGAAGTTGGTGTTTTACCCGAACGTGATACCCCGATTAAAATCAAATCAGCTTTATCATAATGACGAGTACGTGCCCCATCATCGTTATCTAAAGCAAAATGCACCGCATCAATACGTGCTTTATAAGACTCAGAATCTGTAACTGCATGGGTTTGACCGACTAAAGTCGTAGGTGCAGTGCCTAACTCGTCAGATAATTTACTAATAAGCCCTTCAAAAACATCAAGATTTATTGCATTTGCAGTATTAATAATGTCACGTACATACGGGTCTACAAGGGTATCAAACACCAAAGGCTTTTGACCGTCTTGCTGCGCTCTAAGATTGATCTCTGCAACCACATTTGTAGCTGCTTCTTCAGAGGTAATATATGGAATAATATGAATGTCAAAATCTACATGAGGGAACTGGGCTAACAGTGAGTGTCCAAGGGTTTCTGCGGTAATCGCGGTACCATCCGAAACAAAGAAAACACTACGCTGAATCTGTTTACCTTCTGACATTAAAATTCTCCTCCAAAATTTGTCTTAGTGCTATATAATCATTATAGTAAACCATCTTACATGACTGTCACTTAGTAAATTTAGAATGCTAAGTAATTTGTTATAATTTCATGCCAAGATAGTGATTAATACTGCAAAAGTGGAGTAACAACTTTGGAAGCGCGCGTAATTGGTCTAGAAAAATTAGGGAAACACGACGTAGAACTCGTGGGCGGTAAAAACTCATCATTAGGTGAAATGATCAGCCATCTCGCAAATGCTGGTGTATCTGTTCCTGGTGGTTTTGCTACTACAGCTCAAGCATATCGTGAATTCCTCGAGCAAAGTGGCCTGAACGCTAAAATTAACGCTGAACTTGCTGCACTCAATGTTGACGATGTAAATGCACTTGCAGAAACTGGTGCGAAAATCCGTCAATGGATTGTAGACACTCCGCTGACTGCTGAACTTGAAAAAGAAATTCGTGAAGCTTTCACAGCTCTTTCAAACGGCAACCCTGAAATCGCGGTTGCCGTTCGCTCATCTGCAACTGCAGAAGACTTACCAGACGCTTCATTTGCCGGCCAACAAGAAACTTTCTTGAACATCCGTGGTATCGATAACATCCTTGTTGCGATTAAAGAAGTATTTGCTTCACTTTATAACGACCGCGCAATTTCTTACCGTGTACACCAAAACTTCGCACATGACGTCGTTGCGTTATCTGCTGGTGTTCAACGCATGGTTCGCTCTGAAACAGGTGCTGCTGGTGTAATGTTTACACTTGATACAGAATCTGGTTTCCGTGACGCAGTTTTCATCACAGCATCTTATGGCTTGGGTGAAATGGTTGTACAAGGTGCAGTTAACCCTGACGAATTCTATGTATCTAAACCACTTCTAAATGCAGGAAAACACGCTGTATTACGTCGTAACCTTGGTTCTAAACACCAAAAAATGATTTATGGTGAAGAAGGTGCTGCGGGTAAATCCGTGGTTGTTGTAGACGTTGAAAAAGCAGATCGTCAACAATTCGCTTTAAATGACCACGAACTTCAAGAACTTGCTAAACAAGCATTGATCATTGAAAACCATTACGGTTCAGCAATGGACATCGAATGGGCGAAAGATGGCGATGATGGCCAAATCTATATCGTTCAAGCACGTCCTGAAACTGTGAAGAGCCGTCAAAATGTAGGCACAATGGAACGCTACCTTCTTAAACAAAAAGGTAATGTGATTTGTGAAGGTCGTTCAATCGGTCAACGTATTGGTTCTGGTCGCGTGCGTATCGTGACTTCAATCAAAGAAATGGACAAAGTTCAAGACGGCGACGTACTTGTATCTGACATGACTGACCCAGATTGGGAACCAGTAATGAAACGTGCTGCTGCGATTGTCACTAACCGTGGTGGTCGTACTTGTCACGCTGCGATTATTGCACGTGAACTTGGTGTTCCTGCAATCGTAGGTTGTGGTAATGCAACTGAAGTATTGACTGACGGTCAAGAAGTGACTGTGTCTTGCGCTGAAGGTGACACAGGCTTTATTTACGAAGGTTCTTTGGACTTTGAAATCCAACGCAACTCTATCGAATCTATGCCTAAACTTCCGTTCAAAATCATGATGAACGTAGGTAACCCTGACCGTGCATTTGACTTTGCTCAAATTCCTAACGAAGGTGTTGGTCTTGCTCGTCTTGAGTTCATTATCAACCGTATGATCGGTGTACATCCTAAAGCATTGCTTAACATTGACAGCCTACCACGTGAAACTCGTGCTGCTGTAATGTCACGTACTGCTGGTTATGCATCTCCTATCGAATTCTATGTTGAAAAACTAGTTGAAGGTATTTCTACACTTGCTGCAGCGTTTGCTGACAAACCAGTGATTGTTCGTATGTCTGACTTTAAGTCAAACGAATACGCAAACTTAATCGGTGGTAAGTTATACGAACCTGAAGAAGAAAACCCAATGCTTGGCTTCCGTGGTGCAAGCCGTTATGTGTCTGACAATTTCCGTGACTGCTTCGAACTTGAATGCCGCGCACTGAAAAAAGCACGTGACGAAATGGGCTTAACTAACATTCAAATCATGATTCCTTTCGTACGTACTGTTGCTGAAGCGAAACGTGTTATTGAATTGTTAGCGCTTAACGGTCTTAAACGTGGTGAAAATGGTCTTAAAGTGATCATGATGTGTGAACTTCCAACCAATGCATTGTTGGCTGAACAGTTCCTTGAACACTTCGACGGTTTCTCTATCGGTTCTAACGACTTAACTCAGTTAACACTCGGTCTAGACCGTGACTCTGGTATCGTTTCTCACCTATTTGATGAACGCGATCCAGCCGTTAAAGCACTTCTTTCTATGGCAATTCATGCTTGTCGTAAAGCTGGCAAATACGTAGGTATTTGTGGTCAAGGTCCTTCAGACCACCCTGACCTAGCTAAATGGTTAATGGAACAAGGCATCGAGTCTGTTTCGCTTAACCCAGACTCAGTATTAGACACATGGTTCTTCCTTTCTGAAGAAAAAGCTCAACAAGCTTAATAAACTGTGTTAAAAAAAGACCCACATGTGGGTCTTTTTTTTTATTTATACTTTTACAGACGTTTTTTGAGATTTTAGTTTTATGCAGATTTACTTGGCACGAAATAACCAACAAGCTGGTCCCTACACCTTAGAACAACTTAACCAAATGCTCGCGAGCCAACAAGTGTTACTCACGGACTTGGTTTGGCACCAAGGTATGACCGAATGGAAAGCTTTGGGTGAACTCACTCAAGGTCAGTTGGTTTATATGCCTGCAGGATATACTGCACCAACAGCATTCGAATCAAATCAAACTGCAACTACGCCATCAAATACCTATGCACAGCCTCAAGCGGTACAAGAGCAAACTAGCCTAGCTAGTATTCCTAAACGTGTTTTGGCGAAAATCGTCGATTTACTGCTTTGGATACCAGCAACTTTTATCTTAACGGCATTTTTTAGTCCAAGTGAAAAGACACAATTTGCAAATCTGAATGAACAGTTTATGCAAGCTGTGATGACCCCAAATGCTGACCCCAATGTTTTACAGGCACTACAAACACAAATGGTTGAGATGTTTCCCAACCAAGCTTGGATTGCAATGTTTGCTTACCTCTTCATTATGCTTTTCATTCAAGCGTATTTGATTGCTAAATCTGGTCAAAGTATTGGTAAAAAAATCACCAAAATTAAAATCGTAGATGCCGAAACCAGCCAACCTGTAAACCTCATGCGTGGCTTCACTTTACGTAGTGTTTTATTTATTTTTCTGAACTTTTTATCGATGCCTTTAAGCGCAATCATTGATTCCGTTTTTATTTTCGGCAAAAAGCGTCAAACTTTGCATGACAAGTTAGCAAAAACCAAGGTAATAAACCAATAACTTTCACTTTTATTGAGGGATGAATTTCTCATCCCTTTTTTTGTGCATTACATTGAAATTAAAATAAAATTCAGATAAAAAAAACACAATCCCGACCAACAAAATAGGGTTTTAATACAGTCATTTAAAGCATCTTTATGTATAGCTTAGTTTGCCGATATCAGGCATAATGCCCTACAACGTAGCGGTGTCACATCATTGTGAACTTTTTTTCATATCTGAAAAATCACAATCATGCGACACTTTATTCGCTATCCCAATTTTAAAAATTAGGGAATGGGACTCTTCACCGAGGTTGTAAAATGAGACAAACAATTTTAGCTGTATTGTCTTTATCTGCGATCGCTGCACTCTTAACTGGGTGTGGTGGTGATATGGTACTTCTAAACTCAAAAGGTCCAGTTGCTGAAGGTCAGTCAAACCTCATGCTTACTGCGATCTACCTAATGTTGTTGGTAGTTATTCCATCAGCACTTATGGCTCTTTGGTTTGGTTGGAAATATCGCGCGTCAAATAAAGATGCAGACTATGCACCTACTTGGGCACACTCGACTGCAATTGAAGTTGTAGTTTGGGGTATTCCCGTAATTATTATCGCTATTTTAGCTTGGTTAACTTGGTGGGGTTCCCACAAGTATGACCCTTACCGTCCACTCGAGTCAGATAAAGCTCCTTTAACTGTTCAAGTTATTGCTGAACAATTTAAATGGATCTTCATCTACCCTGAACAAGGCATCGCGACTGTAAACGAGATCCGCTTCCCTGAGAAAACTCCTGTAAGCCTTCGTTTAACATCTAACTTCACAATGAACTCATTTTTCATTCCGGCGTTAGGTGGTCAGATTTATGCTATGGCAGGTATGCAAACTCACTTGAACTTATTAGCTGATGAAACTAGTCCTGCTGAAGGCTTCCGTGGTTTCTCTTCTAACTATTCAGGTTATGGCTTCTCACAAATGCGCTTCCGTGCACATGCTGTGACTGATGCTCAGTTTGCTGAATGGGTTTCTGCTGTTAAAGCTGGTAATGGTTCTTCAGTTAATCCTGAAGCGGTTCAAAAAACTGTTTTAGACCAAGCTGAATTTGCAACCTTACGTGACGGCAACCGTTCTAAACACCAGATCGAAGTTTTAGTTGCCAAAGCAACTACTCCTGAAGAGAAGGCTCTAGCTGAAGCAATGAAGCCTTACCCTACTAAGCCACACCCAGTGACTTACTATTCTTCAGTTGAACCTAAATTGTTCGAATCAGTGATTAACAAATACATGAGCAACTACCACGGTGCTGATCATACAGCTTCTGTTGGACACGAAGCTGCTGCTTCTGAAGCTCATGCAGGCGTTGAACATGCGACTGTTGCAGGGGAATAAGACATGAGCTTATTAGGTAAGTTAGGACCAGATGCAATTCCACACGACCCAATCGTGTTGGTTACTGTTGCAATGATGATCCTTGGCGGTATCGCAATTGTTGCTGGTATCACCTACTTTAAAAAATGGGGCTACTTGTGGAACGAATGGTTCACATCTGTAGACCATAAAAAAATTGGTATCATGTATATCCTCGTGTCAATTGTCATGCTTGTGCGTGGTTTTGCCGATGCGATTATGATGCGTCTTCAACTGTTCCTTGCAAAAGGTGGCGGTGAAGGTTACTTACACCCAGAACACTATGACCAGATCTTTACTGCCCATGGCGTAATCATGATCTTCTTCGTAGCAATGGGTCTAGTTGTTGGTTTAATGAACGTTGCTGTACCACTTCAAATTGGTGCACGTGACGTAGCATTCCCATTATTAAACTCTCTTAGCTTCTGGTTATTCGCCGGCGCTGCGGGCTTGATGATGGCTTCTCTTGCAATTGGTGAATTCGCTGCAACAGGTTGGATGGCTTACCCTCCACTTTCTGGCATCGAATACTCTCCAGGTGTAGGTGTAGACTACTATATCTGGGCACTTCAGGTTTCTGGTCTAGGTACGCTTCTTACTGGTGTTAACTTCTTCGTTACCATCATCAAAATGCGTGCGCCTGGCATGAAACTTATGGACATGCCTATTTTCACTTGGACTGCATTAGTTACTGTAGTGCTTATCGTTGCAACATTCCCAGTTTTGACTGCGACTATTGCAATGCTTTCACTTGACCGTTACTTCGGCTTCCATTTCTTTACAAATGACATGGGTGGTAGCCCTATGTTGTATGTAAACTTGATTTGGACTTGGGGTCACCCAGAAGTTTACATCTTGGTATTACCTGCTTTTGGTATTTACTCAGAAGTTACTGCTGTGTTCTCACGCAAAGCGTTGTTCGGCTATAAATCAATGGTGTACGCAACTGTAGCAATTGGTGTTCTTTCACTAGTTGTATGGGTTCACCACTTCTTTACAATGGGTGCTGGTGCCAACGTTAACGCGTTCTTTGGTATCATGACCATGATCATTGCGATCCCAACTGGTGTGAAAATCTTCTCTTGGTTATTCACCATGTACAAGGGCCGCATCACCTATACAACTCCAATGCTTTGGACACTTGGCTTCCTTGTGACTTTCGGTATTGGTGGTTTAACAGGCGTATTAATGGCAGTTCCACCAGCGGACTTCTTAGTACACAACTCTTTATTCCTTATCGCTCACTTCCATAACGTAATTATTGGTGGTGTAGTGTTCGCGATGTTCGCGGGTATCATTTTCTACTGGCCAAAAATGTTTGGTTGGAAATTGAATGAAACTTGGGGTAAAGCAGCGTTCTGGTTCTGGTTCTTCGGTTTCTACTTTGCATTCATGCCACTTTATATCCTTGGTTTCATGGGTATGACTCGTCGTTTGAATACATATGACAACCCTGAATGGGATCCGTACTTAGCGATCGCTTTATTTGGTTCTGTATTGGTTGCTATCGGTATCTTCTGTTTTGTTATGCAAATCGTTGTTGGTTTCCTTCAACGCAAAGACAACATGGACGTTACTGGCGATATCTGGGATGGTCGTACTCTTGAGTGGGCTACTTCATCTCCTTCACCATTCTATAACTTTGCTTATCTTCCAAAGATCAATGGTATTGATACTTTCTGGACTGACAAAGAAAATGGTGTTGCTTACGCTAAGCCAACTACATACGAAGACATCCATATGCCTACAAACCGTGCGGCAGGTTTCGTAATTGCAATGTTTATTACAGTTATGGGCTTCGCATTAATCTGGCATATCTGGTGGTTAGTCGTTGTAACTTTCATTGCTTCAATTATCAGCTTCATCGTTTCTTCTTTCACTAAGAAAGTTGACTACTATGTTCCAGCTGCAGAAGTTGAACGTATTGAAAATGAACGCTACGCGCTTCTTGAAAAACATTTGAAGAAGGACTAAGACAATGGCTGAAGTACTTCATCACGACAACCACGGACATGACGAACATCATCATCACGATGATACTGACATCACTGTCTTTGGTTTCTGGACTTACTTGATGAGTGACTTGGTTCTTTTCGGGACACTCTTCATCGCGTTCGCTGTATTAAGTAGCCACGTTCCAGTGGGTACGCCAAGTGCACAAGAGCTGTTTGGTGAATCTTTAGGTTTCGTTTTAACTGAAACTTTCGCCCTTCTTATCTCTTCTGTAACTTTTGGTTTTGCTGTTCTTGCAGCATACAAGAAAAATGTTGGTCAAGTTTTAACTTGGTTAGCAGTTACTTGGGTATTTGGTGCAGCCTTCATTGGCATGGAACTTTATGAATTCAATCATTTAGTTCATGCTGGTCATGGCCCAAGCACAAGTGCGTTCTTATCTGCGTTCTTTACTTTAGTTGGTACGCACGGTATTCACGTAACTTCTGGTTTGGTATGGATGCTTGTGTTGATGTTCCAAATCAAGAAATATGGTTTGACACTTCCAAACACTCGTCGTCTTGCTTGCCTAAGCTTGTTCTGGCACTTCCTTGACATCGTTTGGATCTGCGTATTCAGCGTTGTTTACTTGATGGGAGTTATCTAATGAGTCACGATCATAACTCTGCTGGTGCAGCTCACGGTAACGTTAAACAATATACAATCGGTTTTATCCTTTCTGTTCTACTTACCGTAATTCCATTCGGTATGGTAATGGCAGGTGGTTTTAGCCGCGGTCTATTGGTTGCCGTAATCGCGATTACTGCGGTTGCTCAGGTTCTTATTCAGTTAGTGTACTTCCTGCATATGAACTCTTCTTCAGAGCAACGCTGGAACGTGATTGCATTTGTTTATACAATCCTCACAATTGCTATCCTTTTAGTAGGTTCTGTGTGGATTATGAACTACCTTCACTTCAACATGATGATCTAAACTGGTCGTCATGCTGAAAAAGTATTTATTCCTGACTAAACCAGGAATTCTCTTTGGTAACTTTGTTACCGCTTTGGGTGGCTACTTTGTAGCTGCCCAAGGTTCTGTAGATTTCCTTCTGTTGCTTCTTACCCTCTTAGGCACCCTCTTTGTGGTCGCTTCTGGATGTGTAATCAATAACGTTATTGACCAAGACATCGACTCAAAAATGCAACGCACACAAAATCGTGCGATGGTTAAAAAATCAATCTCGATTCCTGTTGCTTTAGTTTTTGCTTTAGTTTTAGGTGTAATTGGTTTTAGCATTTTATGGTTCTGGGTAAATGCTTACGCTTTTCTTTTTGCTGTTATTGGTTTTGTCGTATACGTTGGTTTTTATAGCTTATGGACAAAACGAACAACAATCCATCAAACCATTATCGGCAGTCTTTCTGGCGCAGCGCCACCTGTAATCGGGTATACGGCTGTTGCAAACCAGTTTGATTTAGGTGCATTACTGATTTTTATTGGTTATGCATTTTGGCAAATGCCTCATTCTTGGGGAATTGCTGTTTACCGATTTGATGATTACAAAAATGCAGGTATTCCAATTTTACCTGTAGCTCGTTCAATTCACCGTACCAAAGTTGAGTCTTTGGTTTATGTGTTTTTGTTCTGCATGACCATGAATGGTTTATACTTTTATGGTTATGCCAATTGGATTTATATGATTATCCTGAATGCCTTAAGTCTGTATTGGATTTATTTAACCATTCAAGGATTCAAAGCTGAAGATGATCAAATTTGGGCAAAACAATATTTCATGTTTTCAGTCAAATTGATCACAGTGATTAGTTTAATTTTTAGTTTCACTTCCACTGCCCCTCTAAAGCCAATTGTATTTTTTTAAAAAGATAGAGTTTTACTCTATCTTTTTTATTTCTAGGCATCTTCAATCAACTTTCCCTACTTGATATCATTGCACCTACAATTATAAATAACTGTGCCTTATGTCTTCTCAACAAAAAATTCTTCGCTCTGCTCTTTTCACATCATTTATTCCTTTTGGCATTTTCTTTAGTGCACACAGTCATGCAGGTATGGATGTCTATTGTGAACCTTCGACAGAAATTCAGACCAATGCCTATACTGCATGCAATGAATTGCCTGCGCTCACGCCGGCAAATGACAATCAAACCAATATGCTGCTGTTGCTTAGCGATTTAGGTATTGCCAAATTTAATATTCAAGAAGAAAAATCCACTTTATGGACAACTAGCTATAGCAAAGTTCCTTTTGAAGTTTCCAGTCTTTTAGTGAATAGCCACAATAAATTGCCAAATGCGCGCAAACCGCTAAAAGCACCAGATTTAAGTTATAACGAACATTGCAATAGCCTGCAAAATGGTGCGCACGCGTTTATTCAACAAGTCAAAACGGACACTAAGCTTTCAAGCAGTGAAAAAGACATGTTGATCCATGAGCGTGAAAAAATTAATAATTGTGAAAACACATTAGCTTTACTGAGCGTGAATCCAAATTGGTCTGCCGCTGCACGTCAATATGTATCCTATCTAAATGCAACGATCTCTTTTTATAATGCTAACTTTTCCACAGCGACTAAGATATATTCAGTACTAACCAATGTTGATCAAGCGTGGTTAAAAGAAACTTCTCAATATATGCTGATTCGTAGCACCTTAAATGAAGCCTATCAAAGTGGTGTTGGTGAATATGGTGATTTAGTACATGACAAACTCAATCAAAACTTATTAACCACTTTTTTTAATAACATTACTCAGTACTTTAAGCTCTATCCGCAGGGTCAATATGCAGCAAGCGCACGCGGTTTATTAAGACGTGGTTTTTGGCTGAGTGGTAAACACGATTTACTGATCAATGAATATGTCTGGCAAATCAATCATCCAACATCCAGCGTCTATAATTTAGAATTGCCAAATCTACCTTATGAATTAGATCGACATGTTTTTCAAAGTAATAGACTCAATGTCAAAAATTTGAAAGATCCATTTTTTCTTAGCATTTATGACCTTATGCATATGCGCAAAAAAGAAACGGCAGATGATGTGGTCATTTCATGGGCTGAGTTAAACGCACAGAAAAATTATTTTAAAGATTCACCAGAACTGTTCCAGTATTTGCAGGCAAATCACTTATTTTATGTGCAAAACAAAGCACAAGAAGCACTCAAATATCTGCCACAACGAGCACCGAGCAGCATCAACAGTTATCTACAGTTGAGTCAGTTACTACTTAAAGGCCGTATTCTGGAAGCTAGTGGGCGAAATCAGGCCACTCAAAAATATTGGGAAAACCTACTTTCCATCAGCAAAACCGCCGAACAACGTGGATTGGCTGAACTTATGCTCTATCGCTACTATGCTCAACAGCAAAATACTGCACAATTTATTGGTTCTTCAGCCAAAATCAAGCAAGCTTATCTACAGCAACAATATTTAGTCGATGCAGCGAATGAACAAAGTTTAATGTCTGTAGTCAAAAATAACGTGGCCACACAAGATCAAAAAAATGTTGCGCTTTATACCCTACTAAATAAGTCATTGGCTTATCAAAACTTTGATTTATTTAACCAAGCGTACCGTGAATTACCAAGCAACGCGGCTCAATTTAATACTGAACAAAACACTGCGGAGAAGTTTCGCAATCAGCCACCATTTGCAAATTTCTTATGGAAAGGTGCAAACGTGAGCAATTCGATTAAATGTCCTGACTTGGCAACTTTGACCCAACAATTGCAAGTCAACCCAAAAGACCTGAGCCTTAATTTATGCTTAGGTGAATATGTGCGTAGTTCACAAGCCTATAACATACTAAATCTCAACTACCTGCCTGATCATTCACTGCAAAGTTTCAAGGGTACTTATTTTGCCCGTGGCGATGTATATAAAAACATTATTAAAACAGGGACAAAATCTGAATTAACGGCTTATGCGCTGTACCGTGCCATTCAATGTTATGCGCCAAGTGGCAATAATGAATGCCAAGACAAAGATGTAAATAAGTCGGTTCGAAAACAATGGTTTGATCAAATCAAACGCGACTATCCTGAAACCAGCTGGGCTAAATCTCTAAAATATTATTGGTAATTGATGATGATTTTGCAGGTGATCAAGTGGTCAAGAACATTTCGACTTTTGCTTATCTTGAGTATAGCTCTGTGTACAGCTTGCACACCGGCCCAATCTGGAAATACACAACAAGCTCAAACCGAATTACAGCAATGTGTTGATGCAGCACATTATTCAAGTTTTTGGATTTGGGGCAATATTTCTAGTAGCCCCTACTTACAGCAAGCCTCAGAGCTTTATATTTTACAAGGTGAAATGAATTGGAATAAACCTTTAAAGCAATCCGAGTTTATCCCACAAGGTATTCAAGTCCTCCATAAACCACAGCAGAAAATTTGGATTGTAATCCGTAGCCATCATTTACAATGGTCAAATAACAATATTCAGCAAATTTTGCAGCGGCTTAAACATTGGGAAAATAACGGCAATCAGATCCAAGGCTTACAAATCGATTTTGACGCCAAAACTAAAAACATTCATCAATATGCCTTATTCCTTGAAAATATACGAAAGCAACTACCTCAAAAATATCGTTTAAGCATTACTGGTTTAATGGATTGGACCAATGTTCAAGATCAGCAAACGCTCAGTATATTGCGCCGCAATATTGATGAGATCGCCATTCAAACTTATCGTGGTAGTGCCACGATCGAGAATTACACGAGTTATCTGAATAAAGTCTCAAAATTGAAACTACCCTATAAAATAGGCCTCGTACAACATGGCCGTTGGCACGCACCTCAACATTTAATTAATGATCCTTATTTTAAAGGTTATGTGGTGTTTTTATTACGTACCGCTAATCGGCCTTAAACCATAAATAATTCAAGCATTTTAAATCCATGCCTTGTATTTCAAACCTAAACGCTCTAAAATTCACGCTTCGCAATTATTGCGACACAACTTTGGTTGTGACTCCTTGCTTCAATCAATTAATGATTGGGGCTGCCTAAACCGTAAGGAGCTGACAATGCGTCACTACGAAATCGTACTATTGGTACATCCAGACCAAAGCGATCAAGTTGTGGGTATGGTAGAACGTTACCTAACTCACATCAAAGAAGCTGAAGGTCAAATCCACCGTCTTGAAGACTGGGGTCGTCGTCAATTGGCTTACCCAATCAACAAGATCCACAAAGCTCACTACATTCTTATGAATGTTGAGTGTGGTCAAACTACTCTTGATGAGCTAGAAGAATTGTTCCGTTACAACGACGCAATCATTCGTAGCCTTATCATCCGTCGTGAAAACGCTATCACTGAAGAGTCACTATTGGCTAAGAGTGCTGAAGAAAAACGTGCGCGTAAAGCTCAACGTGAAGAAGCACAACAAGCTCAAGACTCTGCTGAAGCATAAGGAGAACATAACATGGCACGTTTTTACCGTCGTCGCAAGTTCTGCCGCTTTACAGCTGAGAACGTTACGTACATCGACTACAAAGATATCGACACTTTAAAACAGTACATCACTGAAAACGGCAAGATTGTTCCTAGCCGTATTACAGGTACTAAAGCTCGTTACCAACGTCAATTAGCGCTTGCTATCAAACAAGCTCGCTACTTGTCTTTGATCCCTTACACTGACAATCATAAGTGAGGTTGAGCTGTGGATATTATCTTATTACAACGCATTAAAAACCTTGGTAAATTAGGCGATAAAGTTTCAGTTAAAGCTGGTTACGGCCGTAACTTCCTTATCCCTCAAGGTAAAGCAGTTGCTGCTACTGAAGCTAACACTGCTGCATTTGAAGCTCGTCGTGCTGAACTTGAGAAACAAGAAGCTGAGGTATTAGCTGCTGCTCAAGCACGTGCTGACCAATTGAACGAAGTTAACATCGTGATCACTGCTAAAGCTGGTGACGAAGGTAAACTATTCGGTTCTATCGGTACTCGTGACATCGCTGACGCGTTAACTAATGCTGGTCTTGTTGTAGACCGCGCAGAAGTTCGTTTACCAAATGGTGCGCTTCGCAACACTGGTGAATTCAACATCGCAATCCAATTGCATCATGATGTTGTTGCAGAAGTTCTAGTTACTATCGTAGCTGAGTAATTTCTTGCAAAGAAAAGAGCATGCTTACGCATGCTCTTTTTTTATCTGTAAAAAATAGTGCTCCAACTTTTTTATATTTTTAACTCTTCATTCAATTCAATGTATGACGAATTAATCGGAAATACTTGTTCGCATTTCTGTAGAAAACGCCTATCATTTCAGTTCAATGAAGAGTTGAAAAAACTGTAATTAGCACCCATTTCCATCACATTAAATGGTTTCAGCATCAGGGATTTTTATGTCACAGGCGAATGCCAGCAAGCCAAACTCTACGCCAACAGCAAAAACCACAGAACAAAGTTCGTTGAAAGAGTTTCGTACCCCACCCCATAACCTTGCGATTGAACAAGCCGTGCTTGCTGCACTGATGACCGTTGCAGAATCTTTTGAGCAAGTGGGTGATGTACTGACTGAAGCTGATTTTTATGCGACCCGTCATAAATATATTTTCCGTGCCATCGACCAGTTATCAAAAGATAGCTCACCTTATGATGCGGTCTTGGTCAATGACTGGCTGATTAAACAAAACTTGCTCGATGCTGCAGGTGGCGAAGAATATCTGATGCAACTGATGTCAGATTCACCTTCAAGTTTCTATAACCTTGAAACTTATGCTGCAAAAATTAAAGAATTTTCCACTTTACGCAGCATGATTAAAGTCAGCTCGGAGATTTTACAAAATGCCTATGACACCAAAGGTCGTACGGTCAGTGAAATTTTAGATCTGGCAGAAACCAATATTTTCTCGATTGCCGAACAACACAACAATAACGCCAAAGCACAAGGCCCTAAAGCCATTAACTCTGTCGTTGCTAGTGTTTTTGATAAGTTAAATGAACTTTCTCAAACTGAAGGCAGTATCACGGGTTTAACCACTGGATTTGTTGAACTTGATAATAAAACCTCAGGTATGCAAGCAGGCGATTTGATTATTGTGGCGGCCCGTCCATCGATGGGTAAAACTACTTTTGCCATGAACTTGGTTGAAAGTGTGCTGTTTAATAACAACCTGCCCGCTCTAGTTTACTCTATGGAGATGCCCGCTGACTCGATTGCCATGCGTTTGATATCCTCGTTCGGTCGTGTACACCAAGGGCATTTACGTGCAGGTAAAATGGATGCAGATGAATGGTCGAAAGTAACCAGTACCATTGTGCATCTCCAAGAAAAGAATTTGTATATCGATGACTCGTCTGCACTACCTCCAACGGAAGTACGTGCCCGCGCGCGCCGAATTGCCAAAATGCACGGCGGTAAACTTGGCTGCATCATGGTCGATTACTTGCAGCTTATGAAAGTACCCGGTATGGGCGATAACCGTGTTGGCGAGATCTCAGAAATTTCCCGAAGCTTAAAAGCACTGGCTAAAGAAATGCACTGCCCAGTAATTGCACTGTCACAGTTGAACCGATCACTGGAAAACCGTCCTAATAAACGCCCAGTGATGTCCGACTTACGTGAATCAGGTGCAATCGAGCAGGATGCCGATTTGATCATGTTTATTTACCGCGACGAGGTTTATAACAAAGAGTCTAAAGAAGCAGGTACTGCAGAAATTATTATTGGTAAACAGCGTAACGGTCCAATTGGTACTGTGCGTCTTGCCTTCGAAGGTCAATACACCAAATTTAGTAACCTCTCCCCTGAGTTTTATGCTCAGTATGATGATGAAGAGTAAAGACTCTTTATCATCCATTAATTCATCGACCCTGTAGGAGTATTTAGGGTGCGCCAAGCTACAGTTTATATTGATCAACAAGCACTTCAATATAATTTAAACCGTGTCAAACAACTTGCCCCAACCGCTAAAATTGTAAGCATGGTGAAAGCCAATGCTTATGGACATGGAGTTAAAGACTGCTTAGCAGCCTTAAAAGACAGTGATGCCTTCGGTGTTGCTTGCCTAGAAGAAGCCTTAGAAATTCGTGAACTGGGTTATGAACAACCCATTACGTTGATTGAAGGTATTTTCTCAGATGATGAAATGCAAATTATCATCGATAAAAAAATTGAATGTGTGGTACATCATCAGCAACAACTAGATTGGTTACGTGCGCATAAAGATGCCTATATCGCTCAAGGTCTGAAAGTTTGGGTCAAACTCAACAGCGGTATGAACCGCCTAGGCTTTAAAGTGCCTGAAATTATTGATGTCATCAATGCATTAAAGGCGGAAGGTTTTACTTGCGTACTGGCTATGCACTTTGCCAATGCAGACGCAGAAAATCATCCTTTAAATGACCAACAACGTGAACAATTCTTACACGTAAAAGAAGCCTGTGCGCCAATCATGGGTTCGTGCTGTAACTCGGCTGCGATTTTCAAATGGCCAGAACTGAATTTTGATTTTGTTCGCCCAGGCATCATGCTATATGGCGCAACCCCTTTTGCAGACCGTTCTGTAGAAGCCTTAGATCTTAAACCAGTGATGACCTTTACCGCTGAAGTTATTGCTTTAAATACCATTCAAGCTGGTGAATCTGTGGGTTATGGATCGACTTTCGTTGCAGAACAAGAAATGAATCTTGCGATTGTGTCGATTGGTTATGGTGACGGTTATCCACGTGCCTTCCCTAAACAAAACTATGTATCCATCCATGGACAGAAAACGCGTGTGATTGGCCGTGTTGCCATGGATATGATTGTGATTGATATCACTGGTATGCATGCACCAATAGGCACTGAAGTTGAGCTTTGGGGTAAAGACCGTTTAGTTGATGACGTTGCAGAAGCAAACGGAACCATTGGCTATGAATTATTATGCCGTATGAGCGCGCGCCCTGTACGTAAATTAGCTTAATTAGCCAAATCAAAAAGCCCAGATCAATTCTGGGCTTTTTTTTATCTCGCTTTTTTTATTCGCTTTTTAAATTGATCTATTCGTAGATCAAATCGTTATTGAAAATAGTCAGCTGTTGGTTTTGCCAATTCGATTAAGCCCTGACGCAATGCCTCTGACCAACCTTTACTGATCATGGTGAAATATGGGTCTTCTTCATAAATGCGCTTACCATTTGGTATTTCTAAACTGTCCTTTTTATAAACCAAAGCATCTAAAGGCATACCTACAGACACATTTGAGCGTATCGTTGAATCAAAAGAAATTAAGCTACAACGCATTGCTTCATCGAGTGGCATATCGTAACGCAAAGTTCGGTCGAGTATCGGCTTACCATATTTGCTTTCACCAATTTGAAAATATGGGGTATCTGGTGTCGCACAAATAAAATTGCCTTGCGGATAGATATTATATAACTGCATATCAGCACTGCCAATTTGACCGCCCACCAACAAACTACAGTAATAATTGCTTTGTTCTAAAGTATCGGATGTGACATCTGAGATAACTTTTTTTAAGGTATGCCCGACCAATTCCGCCACTTCGAACATCGTATTTACACTATATAAATTCGGCTCTTGTTTGACCTCTAGTTGATTTTGTAAATGCCCGATGACTGCTTGTGTTGTGGCTAAATTTCCAGAGGTTTGGATGGTAATAAATCGCTCACCCACAATACCAAAGGAATAAAGTTTGCGAAAAACTGAAATATGGTCAACACCTGCATTTGTCCGTGTATCACTGATAAATACCATGCCATCTTTTAACCGTAATGCACAACAATAGGTCATTTTTATCCCTCAAATGATTAACAACTCAGCACTTGTACAATTGAGCTCATAGACTCAATACCACCTTTATCACGAACGCCTCGAACTGGAGCTACATCCCAGTAGTCCCGCCCAATCGCGACATAAATATGTGATTGTGGTGTAAATAGCTGATTACTGACATCAAAACAATACCATTTATTTTCGATATAGACTTCTACCCAAGCGTGACTAGCAAGATGGCTACTATTCGGTACAAATAAATACCCAGAAATATATCGTGCAGGAATACCCAAATAGCGACACATTGCGATCATGACATGGCTATGATCCTGACATACCCCCTGCTTATAATGAAAAGCATCAATCGCTGAAGTATGTACCGATGTTTGATTCGATACATAGGGAATATGCGCCAATATCGCTTCAGCCAAACGAATCAGATTGGCACGATTGATACGAGGGACATAGCAATCGGCAAAACTTTTCATGTGAATATCGTACTGCGTACTCGGCGTTGGCTGTAAAAACAATTTCGGGTTTAAATCATCCGCATTTGAATCATTTGAACTCAAATTCATCTCTACGATGCCCTGCGCCATAATGGTCATTTGCAGATAAGGTTCGCGCTGCGTTGTGGTCAACCACACATTACCAAAAGTATCCAATTGCATATCACGCTGCCCCGGCACACTCACATCCCAATTTTGCACTTGTTGATGCGCATTGGTGGATGGGGTCATTTTGATATATTGAATGCTTCTGCTAACCACATCAGTGTAAACATAATGGGTCTGATGGTTGATCATGAGCCTCATACAGCCACCTCAAACATATTTTGGATATGATCACTGAAATGGTAAAAATTTTGGCTATTCGGTTGTTGCTTTAGTGCCTGCCATGCCTCTTGCACGCTTTCCCAGCCAAACTGAACCAAAGCGATTACGATATGTTCAATCTTCGCTAGGGTGTATTGAATCTCCTGCTGCATGCGTAACTGGCGATCAAGCTGCTCTATGGCTTGTCCTAAACTAAAAAATAAAAATACATCTTCAGATTCGGACTCTAAAACATCTTGGCAATCTGTTACCACGTCACAGATATAACCCAGGTTATCACTCGCATTACGAATTAAACGGCTGAGTTCTGCATAACTTTTTGCTGAAAGTACACCCCTTAAATCCTGAATATTACTTTGCGCATATTGAAATTGGCTGGAAAATGACGCCGGCTGCTCCGCATTTAAAACTAACTCATTCATTGAGTCGGCATCAAATGCTGGCAAACAAAAAGCATGTGCATAGTTCAATGCCGTATCAACATCTTGAAAAGGGAAAATACTGCATAAATATTGAGTGCGTGCTAAATAGCGCCCCAACCAAAAAATATGTTCTGCATTACTGTTTAATAAAATCATGTTTTGCTCCTTCACTGGAGTGCTATGAGCGTAAATCATCTACTACCCACGTATCTTTAATCCCGCCGCCTTGCGAAGAATTCACTACCAATGAACCTGCTTGCATCGCGACACGAGTTAAGCCACCCGGTACAATTTCAGTTCGATATGGTGAACTCAGTACAAATGGGCGTAAATCGATATGGCGTTCCGAAACACCCGCCTCACTTAGGGTTGGGCTGACAGATAAATTTAAAGTCGGCTGTGCAATATATAAATGTGGTGCTGCGGCCACTTTATCTTTAAAGCTATTTAATTCTTGTAAAGAAGCTTGTGGACCGATCAGCATGCCGTAACCACCTGAACCCTGCGCTTCTTTGACCACCAATTTTTCGATATTCGAGAGCACATAATCCAATTCGTTCTGCTCACGACATTGATAGGTCGGCACATTTTTCAGGATCGCTTGTTCGCCTAAATAGAAATGAATCATTTTATCCACATATGGATAAATCGATTTATCATCTGCTACGCCTGTTCCCGGTGCATTTGCAATGACCACATTATGTTGCATATACGCTGACATGAGCCCTGCTACGCCCAAAGTACTGTCAGGTTTGAAACATAATGGATCGAGAAAAGCATCATCCACACGACGATAAATTACATCAACCTGTTGTCGGCCTTTAATGGTTTTCACATAAACCTTATCGTTTTCTACATAAAGGTCACGCGATGTCACTAAGGGTACATCCATCTCCCTTGCCAAAAAAGCATGTTCATAATAAGCACTGTTAAAACGCCCTGGGGTTAAAACCACGATAAACGGGTTATCGACGTAGGCATTTTCTGCAAGAATTTCACGTAAAAGCTGCGGATACTGCTCAATCCCCATGATGTTGCTTTGCTGGCAAAGTTCAGGCATCAGTTTTTGACTGATCTTACGGCTTTCTAGCATATACGACACACCAGACGGTGTTCTAAGATTATCCTCAAGGACGTAAAATTCGCCTGATTGATCTCGGATGATATCAATGCCACTGATTTGGCTATAAATTTTACCTTTTAGCCCATGCATATACATTTGTGGCAAATAGGCTTCATGGGTTAAGACTTGCAGTTCAGGAATAATTCCTGCTTTTAAAATATCTTGTTGATGATAGACATCATGTAAAAACAGATTGAGTGCTTTCACGCGCTGTGCGCAGCCTAGAGATAAATTATTCCATTCCTTTCGTGCAATCACACGCGGAATAAGATCATAAGGTATGGTGCGTTCAATGCCCTCATCTTCGCCATACACTGTAAAAGTAATGCCTTCATAGAGAAAATGTTGTTTTGCAACCTGATTTAGTTGCTTCAATTCATCAAGCGTATGCTGTGATAACCACTGCTCTATCCGTTGGCATGATTCTTTAGCTACCGTTTTGCTGTCGCGCATTTCATTAAAAAAATCCGAATTGAATTGATTAAACAGCGCATATCCTCGAGCAAGTGGTAAAGTTTTTAATGTAGAGACAGAAGTATTAACCAACTTTGCCTCATAACCCTCAATTCCATTTGAAGTTGTATTACGATTTTCTTTCAGCATAGCAACTCCATGTTTTTGTCATGTTTTGTAAATCAGATAAAGCAATATATATGCCATCAATACATATGCTGCTTCTCTTTGATTATTTATGCATCATTTTTGCAAAGTGGTACAAGCATGTAACTGCTCAAGTTGTGTCAAATTGCGTTATTAAAATCATCTTAGTTTTTTTAGATGAAGACTTGCTTAACGCAGGAAGATTTCTTATTGTGTCCCACAGCATCATTTTATTCATTTAAGTCCAAGTTCAAGCACTAGATTATGTCTTCACAAGAAAAAGAAACGTCGAACAGCCTCTATCGTCAGTGGCAAATTCTTTCACGACTGTCCACAGGTAAGTGGATGGGTACGCGTGAATTACAAGAAATACTGAACCGTGAAGGCATTGATATCAGCCTACGCACCATTCAGCGTGACTTAAATCAAATTTCTCTACGTTTCCCAATTGAGAGCAGTAAAACAACGCCGCAAGGCTGGCGTTGGCGTTCTGATGCACCGATTCAAAGCTTGCCACATATGACCAGCTCGCAAGCGGTCACCTTTATGATGGTGGAGGAGCATCTAAAGCATTTGCTTCCACCGAGCTTAATTGAAGAAATGAATCCTTGGTTTGACCTCGCACGTCGAAGTCTGTCGTCGCAAAATAATGTCCGTCAGTGGATTAACCGCGTGCGGATCGTGCCAGCTACTCAGCCATTGATTCCTCCTGTGGTTGAAAAAGTCGCACAGCAATCGATTTATGAAGGCTTACTACAAGACAAACAACTTGAATGTCTATATCAAGGTCGTGGACAACAAAGCGAAGAAAAGACCTATATTTTAAATCCACTGGCGTTGGTCCAAAAAGGTGCAATTATTTATTTGGTGTGCACACGTCATGACAAAACAGACATCCAAACCTTTGCTTTACATCGTTTTAAATCAGCTACAGTCTTAAATTCACGTGCATTACACCCTGTCGATTTTGATATTGATGCCTATATTGACTCTGGAGCGCTTGGCTTCCGTGTGGACTTCAATAAGCCGACTGAAATGATTCAGCTCAAATTAACCATGTCGGAATCAGAAGCAGTTTATTTTGAAGAAAGTCAGCTAAGTAAAGATCAAGTGATTCAAAAAACCGAAGATGGCTGGGTTGAAGTTAGTGCAACAGTACCATTTACCTCTCAGTTAACATGGTGGCTGCGTAGTTTTGGGAAAAAGATTCAGAAAATTGAACCCGAAGAAGTCGCTATAGTTGTACAACAACGCAATGATTAAACCGATCTAAGGTTTTCTGCTACCTTAAATACTAACTAATGTTACGCACATAAAAGTAATTTCGCATTTTAAAAATGATTTTTAAGTCTATTCGACGGAGTCTTACATCTAGGGTTTAAATAAAGGAATTAGCCTTCGGCTGGAGGTACTTTTGTTTCGGCAAAAGTACCCAAAACCATTGTCATCCGCAAAACTCGTTCACTAACGTCTACTTATTCAAAGTATCGCAAAAACATTTTTAAATAAATGTAGTCCTGTCTCAAACACTTGCGGATGACCTTACCGCGTATCATTCTTTTATTTGAGGTGACAACTTCTAACGCATAATGAATATCTAGTACATTATTTATGCTTAGATTTTCCCTTAAAATATCAACACATAAAAAAGTCCCAACGCTGGGACTGGATAATTTCTTAGAATATTTTTGTAATTTTAGTCGTTTAGGTCAAAGGAACTACAGCATAAGTACCTGCTGAATACCTTATGCCGTAGCGCTAATTTCTCATGGCTATAATCAATTACTGACATAGGCAGGCTAGGTCGGCATTATTATAACGAATAGATTTCATAGTCATATTCAGCACCTCGTGTTTAGAAAGTAAAATCACTATAACCTCCATTTTGTTCACTGTGAAATAACAAGAACCGCGCTACTTTTCATAAATTTTCTTAAAGAACATTCCTGCTTTTCTTATCTCATTTGGCTTTAAATGAAAAAATCATCCAACTTCAGTGCTGCTTTTTATAAATGCTACACTGAATCAACAAATTAAAGCTTGAGCATTGTGCATAAACTCGGCAAATTATGAGCAAATGAGCTGAATAAGATTTTTCAAAATATGGCCAGTCCAGCGCAAACTATTCGCCACAAGCTACTAAATACTTTTTTTTCTCGGCATTCCATTTGGTTTGCTTGTATTTTTATCTTCCTACTCATTTCGAGTTTTCATTTAGGTTATTCCCCTCGTTATATTCAATATTTCATTCCACAAACCTTATTGAATAGTATCTGGGTCATTACTGGGCTTTTGAGTTTATTGGGTTTGTATGACGTCATACAAAACAAACATTCGATCTTAAAAAATTACCCCATCATGGGGCACTTTCGTTTTCTATTTGAAGAATTTCGACCTGAGATTCGCCAATATTTTATTGAATCTGATCAAGATGCTCTGCCCTTTTCTCGTATGCAGCGTAGTTTGGTCTATCAACGTGCAAAAAACCAAAATGCAGATAAACCATTTGGTTCAATTGTTGATGTTTACCAAAATGATTACCGCTTTATTAATCACTCCTTGTCACCTTGCATTCCTGCCATTCCTGAAACATTCCGTATTAACATCGGTAATGAACAATGTAAGCAACCGTATAGTGCATCGATATTAAACATTTCTGCGATGAGCTTTGGTAGCTTAAGTGCCAATGCCATTCGTGCCTTAAACTTAGGTGCAAAAATGGGCAATTTCTACCATGACACCGGTGAAGGCAGTATTAGTCCGTATCACTTGGAAAATGGTGGCGACATTGTTTGGGAACTCGGTAGTGGTTACTTTGGCTGTCGTACCATTGATGGTCAATTCGATCCTGTACGTTTTGCTGAACAAGCCAAGCACCCTCAAGTCAAAATGATTGAGATCAAATTATCTCAAGGTGCAAAACCAGGCCATGGTGGTATTTTACCTAAAGACAAAATTTCCGAAGAGATTGCTCAAATCCGTGGTGTCAGCCGTGAACATGACTGTATCTCTCCATCTAGCCATCCTGCCTTTAGCACCCCTATTGAAATGATGCAATTTATTCAGCAATTGCGCGAGCTTTCCGAAGGTAAACCTGTAGGCTTTAAACTGTGTATCGGGCAACCGTGGCAATTTATGAGTATCGTAAAAGCCATGTTACACACAGGTATTACACCTGATTTTATCGTGGTGGATGGTTCTGAAGGTGGGACTGGCGCAGCGCCGATTGAACTGATTGATAATATGGGGACACCACTGCGTGAAGGCCTACTCTTTGTCAATAACACCCTAATTGGTGCAGGCTTACGTGCAAAAATTAAAGTCGGTGCCAGTGGTAAAATTATTAGTGCTTTTGATATTGCCAGTACCATGGCGATTGGCGCAGATTGGGTGAACTCAGCTCGTGGCTTTATGTTTGCAGTCGGGTGTATTCAAGCTCAAAGCTGTCATACCAACCAATGTCCTGTTGGGGTTGCAACACAGGACAAAGACCGTCAAAAAGCCATTCATGTTCCTACAAAGGCAGAACGTGTTTTTAATTTCCACAAGAACACCATGCATGGTTTATCTGAACTTATTGCCTCAGCAGGTTTACAACATCCATCGGATATCCGTGCACACCATCTAGCGCAGCGCATTAATAACCGTGAAATTAAAAACTATGCACAGCTACATTTTTGGTTAAAAGATGGTGAGCTGCTCAGTTGTGAAAATAAAGATGAAGAAAACTTCTATTTCCGTATGTGGAATATGGCACATCTAGAAAAGTTCTAATCCCTACCGCATAAAAAAGAGGCGACCACGCCTCTTTTTTTCGTCTAGATCCATCACACTGATTAAGGTAAGCTGTGCTCAATCGTCAATTAGTAACTGATGTTACGCGCGTAAAAGTAAATACGCATTTTTAAAATAATTTTTAAGCCTATTCGACGGAGTCTTACATCTAGGGCTTAAATAAAGGGATTACCCTTCGGCTGGAGGTACTCTTACGAAACGTTGTTTCTCATTTGGTAAAATGAGAAGCAAAGCTTCGCAAGGAAACCATCTTGCGGTGCAATGCACCTCACCGACAAAACTCGTTCACTAGCGTCAAATTATTCAAAGTATTGCAAAAACATTTTTGATTAGAAGTAGTCCTGTCTCAAACACTTGCGGATGAACTTCCCGCGTATCGTACTTTTATTTGAATCAAATTACGCTCCTGATGTTAGTGCGTAACATCAGTTAGTAATAAGACTTACTATTCGATTGAGCATGCAAGAATGCCGGGATCAAACCTGTTAATGCAGCACGAATATCGGCACGTTCATTAATCAGCTGATGTGAACCTTCTTCAAGCATGAGAAGCGTCTGTAAACGGAATTTACGACGTATAAACTCAATGTTATAACGCCAATCCACCGTTTGATCCTGTGCGCCTTGAGCTAACCACACTGGAATACGACACGCAGGTCGTTCTTCCATTTCCTGCATCCATTTTGACATGGCCAAAATCCAATCCATCCCCATCATTCGAGGTTGTAGAGGATCCTTTAAACGTACAAAACGTAAAAACTCAGGGTTGTGATTATTCCGTCTAAAATGACGTGGCACTTCACGTTTAATACGACGAATAATGCCTAATCCAACCGAGTTATGCCACCATGCCGTTTTTGCAGGACGAATCAGCGGAGATAATAATAAAACCCGTTCGACATATGGGTTTTTGCGATGTTCAGCAAAATCTAACAGATGATGCAGCCAAATCGCACCACCCGTGCTCTGTCCAATCCCTAACCATGGCGTCGGTAATTGAGCCGCATGTTTCAAATAACGATATACTGCTTCCAAAACTTGTTGGTAATGATCAAAGTTTTGAATACTGGCTGGCGATCCATTACTTAGACCATGCCCCGGTAAATCATAGGTTAAAACACTAAAACCTTGATCTAAGAGCTCACGAATAATCGGCTGATATATTCCACTATGCTCTAAATAACCATGCAATAAAAATACAGTGCCTTTAATGACATCCGTTTCAGTTTTCAGTTTCGGTTGAAATACTTGTACATGTAATTTGAACAAAGGCATTTCTACATAGCCTTGCCAATGTTCACAGTTCAAGGCATCTAAACCATAAAGTCGTCTATAAGACTGTATTTCAACACTAGGCTCAAAAGGTCGATTTAAATTTAGCGGTTCTAATACTTGTGGGGTTAATTCTCGACTTGGAACAGGAAGATCTAATTGTTTAAGGATCGAAGGATTAAGAAATGGGATATCTGACATTATGGGACCTCCCGACAGTCACTTGAGCCAAACCAAACATCACGTAAGGTGGCTAATAATTCATAATTAGCACGACGACTATGGTCATAATTTTTTTCACTTGGTCGCCATGTAGTTAATGTTGTTGGCATAGGTGCAACAACAGGAATGGTTTCGATACCATTTAATGCAAATAAACGACGTGTTCGAGGCATATGATATTGGTCAGTGATTAAAATAACCGTCGGTGCCCCACCTTTTTTCTGTAAAAGCAACGAACTAAAACGCGAATTTTCGCAAGTATTCATACTGCGGTCTTCAAGCAATTTCGCATCGACATCATATTGCTTCAACCATGCTTGCATATACGGTGCTTCAACACCACTCAGTACAATCGGTAACTTATTGGCTCGTTCAACATCGAGTGTTTTTTCCAGTCGAAGTCGTGTGTAGTCATTCACTACGATATCTTTATCATTTTTATCTAAGGTTAAACCACCACCTAACACCACGATCGCATACGGCTCTGCGGTTGGCTGCTTCAGGGTTTTATCTTTCATTTTGGCAAGATCAAGATACGTTTCATCATCGATCGGTTCTGCTTCTGAAGCAGCTTGCTCAATTTCATGGGTTTTTAAGAACTCAGTATATTGAGTCATCAGGCCTTTATTTTCCGCACTATTTAGCTCAAGCAGCTCTTTCATTTTTTGAGCAGGATTTTCCGCCAATGCCTCAGAAGATGCCGCCTCGGACGCAGAAGGATTCAGCAAAGGAACTTTCGGCATGTCCTTTTGACTATCATTCTTTTCTTTTTCATGTTCTTCTTCAATGAGCTGCTGTAACGCCTTATAACGTGCTTGTATAAGGGTTAAATCTTGAGGCTCATCAGACTGTATGGCTTGCTCCATGAGTTTTAAATACGCTTGGCGCGCTATCCATAAGTCAGAACCCGGCTCATAGTTATCATCATCACTTAAAGCGCCGAGTTTTTGACTTTGCGCTGCGAGCTGATTGACTTCTACAGGAACGAAATAATTTAAACTTTTAACGATCAATTTAGAATAAAACGGCGTATAGATAAAAATCATTAGACAGCCCAAAAGTACAAATAGCACTGCGGCAATTTGTACTAAGCGAACCATCCAATGTGTTTTATGCATAAATCTAAAACCTATGTGTTTTTATTGATCTGCGTGAGATCGAATCAAGCCATTTGTATCAAATAATACAGGCTCAGGATGTAGTTCAATATTAAATTTTTCAAAAACATCATGTTGTACAGCTTTGTAAGTTGTACGTACATCTTGCAGCGTGGCGTCCTGATAATTGACCAACACCAAAGCTTGCTTATGGAACATACCCACTGAACCCACAGATTTCCCTTTCCAACCTGCTTGGTCAATCAACCAGCCCGCTGCCAGTTTTACCGCATTATTCGGTTGTGGGTAATGGGGTAAATTGGGAAATTGCAGCGCAATTTGGTCAAAGGCTTGCTGGCTAATCACAGGATTTTTAAAGAAACTTCCGACATTTGGAAATTCTTTTGGATCTGGGAGTTTGGTTTGACGAATATGAATGACTTGTTGTTGTAGGTTTTCTGCACTTAAGTCTTCACCCACTGCCTGCTTTAAATCACCATAATTTAATTTTAAATCGGCATGTTTTAAAAGTTTAAACGTGACATGCGTAATAATAAAACGCTCTGGCTCATCTTTAAAAATACTATGACGATATGAAAAATGACAATCGGCAGCGCTAATACTACTTTGCTGTTCTGTTACTTGGTCATAGACCTGCACAGATTCAATAAATTCACCCGCCTCAACACCATAAGCTCCTATATTTTGTACAGGTGAAGCACCGACTAAACCGGGTATCAATGCTAAATTTTGTAAGCCATAAAACTGGTGTGCCGTCGTCCAAAGGACAAAGTCATGCCACACTTGCCCTGCACCCACTTTTAAAGTTTGGGTTGCGGCATCGTCTTGTACATATTCAATCCCTTGAATATCCATGTGCATCACTAAAGCATGAATTTGCTCAGGCAACAGCATATTACTACCCCCTGAAAGCACCAATACATTTAATTGCTCAGCTTTGGCAAAGTCGAGCGCTGCTTGGATATCTTCTACCGATTGAACACGTACATAATGAGATGCTACAGCATCGAGACTTAATGTATTAAATGGCTTAAGCTGAACCTGTGTTTGAATTTGCATTCTTAAACCTTAATTTTTTTGCTGTGCTTGTAACTGAGTTTTTAAATAATTGACCCAAGCCTGACTGCTAGATTCGCATTGATCTAATACATGTTCAAACCCTGCATCACCACCATAGTACGGATCTGGTACTTCTTGTTGCGGATATTGGTGATCATGTTGACTCATCAAAGACACTTGGGCACGTAGCTGACCCAATTGTTGCTGCGCTTTTTGCATGAGGTTTTGAATATTGTCTAAATTTTCGTAGTCCATGGCCAAGATCAAATCAAATTCAATAAAATCATGAACTGTTAATTGACGTGCACGTAATGCAGATAAGCTATAGCCACGTAATTTTGCATGCTTTTGGCTACGTAGATCTGGCGCTTTGCCCGGATGATAATTGCTCGTACCCGCAGAATCGACGTGAATATTGAGTTGCGCTTCATCACAAAAATGTCTGAGAACCACTTCAGCCGTAGGTGAACGGCAAATATTTCCTAAACAAACACACAACACCTTATATGGCGTGCTGGATGACATAACAACCTCAAGACTACTTTTATTTCAAGCGTCTTATGTTAAGTTATTTACAGGATGAATCCTATATCAACACTCAAGAATAATGTTTATTTGGATATAAAAAATTAGGGATAAGCCAATGAGTCAATTTCAGTTTCAAACCGTCAGCAATATTATTTCAGGCTTAGGCTCTATTTCCCAACTGAGAGAGGTCCTAGACGACTTTCAAGCCAAACGTGTCATGCTTGTGACCGACCCCGGTATGTTGCAACAACAATTACATTTACCCATTTTGGATATTTTAGAAAGTATCCATCAAGATTATGTGATTTATTCCAGTATTCAAGCTGACCCTGCAGAACATATAGTTTTGGATGCAGTTCAATTTGCCAAGAATGAAAAAGTGGATTTGATTATTGGATTTGGTGGTGGAAGTTCAATGGATGTGGCTAAAATTATTGCGATCTTGGCTCATCCTAAGCAAACACAACAGATCCGTGATTTATATGGTGTTGCTAATGCAAAACGACCACGCTTGCCGCTCATTTTGATCCCGACAACGGCTGGGACGGGCTCTGAAGTCACACCAATCTCTATCGTCACCACAGGTGAAACCACCAAAACAGGTATTGTCTCCCCTGTACTGTACGCCGACGTCTGTATCCTCGATGCGAACTTTACATTAAATCTTCCCGCACACATTACCGCAGCGACAGGTATCGATGCCATGGTGCATGCCATTGAAGCCTATACGTCAAAAATCAAAAAAAATCCGTATGCGGATATGCTTGCTAAACAAGCTTTACGTTTATTAAATAAAAACTTAGCACTGGTTTTACAAGATGGACATAACCTCGAAGCGCGTCAGCACATGCTATTCGGTTCAATGCTTGCAGGTCAGGCCTTTGCTAATGCACCAGTTGCAGCCGTGCATGCACTCGCCTATCCACTCGGTGGACACTTTCATCTCTCGCATGGTCATACCAATGCACTGGTTCTCGCTGAAGTGTTAAAGTTTAATGCACCTCAGGCCAAGCAGCATTATGCAGAACTCATGAGTTGGCTAGATCCATACAGTACGGGCTGTACCGATGGTTTATGTGATTTATTTATTGATCATATGCAAAATCATTTAGATCAGAGCGGTTTGGTGCTTAAACTCAGTCAACTCAATGTGCCTGAAAATATGCTCGATCGTTTAGCAGAAGACGCGTTATTACAAACGCGACTATTACAAAATAATCCGCGTGAACTGCAGTTTGAAGACGCTCGTCAGATTTACCAATCAATTTATGCCTAAAGTTCACTCATTTTTGAAATAAAGAAAATACCAACGATGAAACCTGAAACTAAACGCCGCCAAAACTATCGATTTTTATTTCCAATCCAAACCCGTTGGGCAGACAACGATATGTATGGCCATGTCAATAATGTCACCTATTACAGCTATTTTGATACCGCTGCAAATGCACTCTTGATTCAATATGCCGGTTTTGATTTACAAAATACCCCGATCATCGGTTTAGTGGTCGATTCAGCCTGCAGCTTTTTACAAGAACTGTCCTATCCTGAAATCATTGAAGTTGGGGTTGCGATTGAAAAAATTGGTAATTCTTCTCTGCGTTATGACTTGGCTATTTTTAAACAAGGACAAAATGAGGCCGCAGCCCAAGGACATTTCGTGCATGTGTTTGTCGACCGCCAAACACGAAAAAGCACCTCGATACCCGATGATATGCGAGATGCTTTAACCCAGTTTTTACTTTAATTTTTAGAATCCAGCTTAGAACTTATTTGAGCTGGATATTTTGCAACTCACCATCAAAGCTTTTGAGTAAGTCTTTCACAACAGGCTCTGCATGTAATAACTCATTTGCACGTGCAAAGGCCTTTTTCTTGCGGACATGTTGTAAAGCATACGGTGTGGTTTCTTCGACATCTTCAAAGCTGATATGGAAACGACATTTTGACCATTGCGCATGAATGGCTTGTTCCAATACATGCTGTAATTGAGTCACTAAAGCTTCGTATCGCTTTGGAATATGGAAAGTCGATTCACCGTCAATCGTACCGCGCATAATGCCATGCTGCGCCAACTCTTGTACCGCAGGTGAAAGTTGACTATTTCGGAACCAATACTCCCACTTTTCGACCGTCCACTCACCTTCAAGGGTTTGAGGCTGTAAAGTCAAAATATCTTGTGGCATCAAGGTAGAGGATGAACCCGTTTGAACAGCATCCGAAGAAACTGAACTTTGCGTAACTTGTGGTGATGCTAGATCAAAACCATTGTCGCCTTGAGCACCCGAAACGGATTCATTCACCTCATGCTGTGGCTCAACTACATCTGTCAAATGTGGCTGAGTCGTTTCAGTCTGTGTACTTGTTGACTCTAAAGCTGTTGATTCTAAAGGTGCAATATCTTCAAAATTTATAGCGCTTACATCAACTTCTTCAGTTTCAGTACTCGGCGTCGGATCTAAATCAAATAATGTATCTTCTGCCACGGCATCCATAACAAGCGTGTCATTTTGCTGTGTCGCTACAGATTCAACAGATGCAACCTCTTGCGTATCTAGAGTGCCATTTGATGTAGATGCTGTAGAAGTTTGGCTTATTGCGTCTTCTTCAGGATCATCTAAAAAATCATCAGATGAAGGTTCATCGACTGCAGGTGCAGAAACATAGCCATCATCGTCATCATAATGTGAATCATCAAAATCATCGAAAGCTGGCGATGTGTCTACAGCGGGTACAGCTTCAGGCTGCTCAACAGTGGCAACCTGTGCAGCAGACTCAACAACGGTATTGGGTTGCTGCAAAGACTGTGTTTGAGTCGGCTGAACTGTTTCGGCCTGATTTTGAGCAAGCTGTGGCTGTGCGGCTGACTCTTGCTGTACGGCAGAGGCCAACATTTCGTTTGGCTGTAATGGTCGGAATGCTAATAGACGCAGCACACACATCTCAAAACCTTGCTCTTGCGTGACTGCCAACTGCAAGTCTGCC
The DNA here is from genome assembly GCF_013417245.1 of Acinetobacter sp. YH16042. Classification (NCBI taxonomy): domain Bacteria; kingdom Pseudomonadati; phylum Pseudomonadota; class Gammaproteobacteria; order Moraxellales; family Moraxellaceae; genus Acinetobacter; species Acinetobacter sp. YH16042. The sequence goes on along the minus strand of NZ_VPEJ01000009.1, from coordinate 66,036 downwards.
CGACCTTTGCATGCGACTTGATAATACAACTGCAAATCTTGAGCTGAAATCAACTGCGACAATTGCATAATTTTTTGATTGATCTCAGCGCTATATTTCAACGCTAAGTCTGGCAAGTATTGTAATAATGCCAGTTCATGCAAAGTCGAAATCAACTGATCTAATACCAGTGAAACATCCAGTGCTTGTTGGCGGAATTGCATGAGTAAAGCACTCACGCGTTCACGCTGATTTTGATGAATGGCTAAAATCAAATCATAAATGATCGTACGGTCAATTAGGCCCAACATGTCTTTAACATCTTGGTGCTGAATTGAACCCTGACCATAGGCAATCGCTTGATCAGTTAGTGACAATGCATCACGCAGTGAACCTTGAGCCGATTCAGCAATTTGCCAAATCGCATCTTGCTCCGCTTGAATTTGTTCTTTTTGTAAAATATCGGTCAGATGCGTGGTGATTTCATCCACGGCTAAAGGACGCAAAGTAAATTGCAAGCAACGTGAAATGACAGTAATCGGTAATTTTTGAGGATCTGTAGTAGCAAATAAGAACTTCACATGCTCTGGCGGTTCTTCTAGAGTCTTTAATAACGCATTAAATGAATGCGTAGAGAGCATATGCACTTCATCGATCAGATAAACTTTGAAGCGACCTTGGGTTGGTGCATAAGGAACATTGTCGAGAAGTTCTCGGGTATCTTCAACCTTGGTCCGTGATGCCGCATCGATTTCAATTAAATCAATAAAACGGCCTTCATTTACTGCTTTACACGTTGGGCAGACTTCACACGGGGTTGATGTTACACCCGTTTCACAGTTCAGACATTTTGCCAAAATACGGGCAATGGTAGTTTTACCCACGCCTCGAGTACCTGTAAATAAATACGCATGATGTAACCGACCACGTTCTAAGGCACTGGTAAGTGCGCGTGACACATGGTTTTGCCCCACGAGTTCAATGAAATTTCGTGGACGGTATTTTCGTGCAAGTACTTGATACATGTATGCTCCTTTTTACAGGTGTAAGCATACTGTTTTTTTGTCTAATAGTGAAATAAATGGCAGAGTTTGGACAATAAAAGTCCGATCTTGAGCTATCACAATGATCAGGTAAATTTAATATAAATTACGAATGCTTAAACTGATTTATTTAAAAGGAAATCACTCTGCATTTGATAGCGTTTCGCCGTCTGGTCTTCACGAATTTCTAGCAATTGCTGCTCCAAATCTACATACAATAGATTGCGCGTTTGCACATTCATGAGTTCAAGCTGCTGCTTTGATTCATCTTTAAAACGAATTACACCTTTTAGCACCTCTACTTCGTTATGACCACTTAGACTTTCACGAGTGAGCGTATAGGTTTGGTCTTCATGTAGCTCTAGAGCCACAGCCATGCCAGGACAATCTTCACAACGAGAAATACAGCCCATACACGGCGTGGTACCTTTAAAATCACCGACCCATGCAGCTTGCTGTTTTTCGGCAGTAATCGCTTCTATCTCTTTTGCTTTCGTTTGAGTTGAATCCTGACAACCCAACATTGCCGACGTTGCGACTAAGGGAATCAAAACAACTTTTTTCATAGGGATATCACAGCAATCTAAAACTGCGTGGGAAAATAGCATATTTTTCACATTTCCCCAATTTCTGTTCTATCTCGAAGTATCTTAAAGCCAGCCCTTACGTCCTTTAAGTGCTTTGTCTGCACAGCGTAGCGTTTCTTGAGTTAAGCCCCATAAGCGATAATCGCCGGTGATTGAACCCGTCGCAAAGTTATGTGTATATGCAAAACTTAAATAACGCTGCGGATCGCACCAGGCCCCAGAACCATTAAAACCAATATGTCCAAAACCTTGACTAGATTTGCCTAAAGTTAAAATTCGATGATATCCCAAACGCCAATTCATCGGTAAAGGCATAATACGATCACGTTTTTTATATTGAATTTTACTTAAAGATTCAAAAACTTGTGGCGTGATTAAGGTCTGTCCCTGCCACTGCCCTTGGTTAGCCAGCATTGCATAGATTTTCGCTAAACTATTGGCACTAAATACACCAGTAGCCGCAGGTATAATGGCTTGTAAACCGTCATCACTAAAAAATGAAAACTTGCGCATCCCTTTTGGAATCATACCATCTTGAAAGTCTTGCAAATTTTGTCCCGAAAGTTGTAGGAGCTGATCAAAGATTGATGGTTTTCGTGTATCCGTCTTTTTTTTCGTTGTCTGTACTTGAGTATTTTCTTGAACAGAAGCATCTATAGTGCGTTCTTCTTTTTTCTTTTTCGGAATCAAGCGAGCAACCTCACTAAGTTGATGCTCTGGTACGCCAAAAAATGCATGATCCAATGCCAAAGGCTCAACCAAATAGTGTTGCATTAGTTCAGCAAGCGGTCGACCTGTGGCCTTTTCAAGTACACCACCGACTTGCCAACCGAAGGTTAACGGTTGATATGCTGCATCAGTTGATGGCTCAAAACGTGGCTTAGCTTGTTCAATCACGTTGAGCATATGTGGCCAATCTGCCATTTCAGATGCCGTTTCAATGATATTACGGATATCGTATAAACCACTTTGGTGACTCAGCATGTGCCTTAATGTGATATCCGACTTGCCATTTTGAGCAAACTCCGGCCAATATGCTGCAACGGGAGTATCGTAATCTAGAAAGCCTTCACTCACTAAAATATGTGCTAGCGTTGCAAGTACGCCTTTACCCGTGGAATAACAGACCGAGGGGGTATTGGACTTCCAAGCTTCTTCGGCTGATTTTTTACCGGTCCAAATATCCACAACTTTTTGACCTTTAAAATACACCACTAAGGCAGCTCCGCCTAAGTGGGTTCGAGCATCCTGCATCCGGCTAAATTGCGCCGCCAAATCTTGAAACGCCTCGTCAACCGTACCTTGAAAATTATTCTTCTGTGCAAATAGATATTCTTTGAGCGCCTGCATCATCATTCCTTTGAATATGAATCGCTTGAGATTAAAACAAAAAAGCCTAAACCGATATCGATTTAGGCTTAAGTCTTAAAGTGCCTTTACACTTCCCGCTACATGCGGCTTTTTGTTCTTACTATTTCGAATAGCAAACTCTGTATCTTTACCCGTTTGTGCAGTAAGGAACTCAACTTGAGAAGGCAAATACATCGGTAATTTAAACCAGACATCCGCTTCATAGGCATCTGGCAAAGTTAAGCTCGACAAGGCTTTGGCTTTACTCCACATACCATGTGCAATGGCTTGTTTAAAACCAAACGCTTTAGCGGTTACAGCATGAATATGAATCAAGTTAAAGTCACCAGAAGTCAACGCATAACGGCGACCGGTATTTTCAGAAACATTCCATTCAGCTTGAACTTGCAACTCAGCTGACTTTGTTTCGGTAGATTTTGCCGCAGCTTTGTTCTCTGTTTTTTGACGTGCTAAATACGTGGTTAATGATTCTACAACCACTTCATCGCCCACTTTTGCAGTGGTAATAAAGTCAAATTGCACGCCTTTATCATGTGGCTGTAATTCACCAAATTTGCATGACAATGACAGTGTTTCATTCACACCGACTTTGCGATATTGCTTCACTTGGTTACGAATATGTACCAAACCTAAGATCGCAAAAGGAAAAGCTTCCGTGGTCATCATATGCATTTGCAAACTTTGAGAAAGCACAGCCAAATAAATCGCTGGGATATAACCATTGTTTTTAAAGCCACACACTTCGTTATAGGCTTTTAAATGCTTTTGATCAACCTTAAATGAATCCACCACATATTCAACTTGCGGCAGCACTTTTTCAGCTTTAGGCTTTTTAAAAATCAAGCCTTGAATCACTTTTGGATAGGCTAAATAAGGTTTTGGAAGTTGACTAAAATGGCGAGTATTCATACTAAACCTTTGGAAGTTTTATCTTTATAAAGTTCCCTTCCTTTTAAAGAAGGATATTTTAAATCCCCCTCATCCCCCTTTGATAAAGGGGGACTTCTCCTCTCTTTTTCAAAGGGAGGTCGGGAGGGATTAATTAAGCCCCTAACAAGCTTTGACCACACACACGTACCACGTTACCGTTCAAGCCTGTCGATGCCGTTGAAGCAAACATCGCAATCGTTTCAGCAACGTCTACAGGTAAACCACCTTGACTCATCGAGTTCATACGACGACCTGCTTCACGGATTGCAAATGGAATCGCAGCAGTCATTTGCGTTTCAATGAAGCCTGGAGCAACAGCATTAATGGTTACGCCATTTTTCAATAATGGAGCAGTAAATTTAACCACACCAACAACACCTGCTTTAGAAGCAGCATAATTGGTTTGACCTAAGTTACCTGCGATACCTGAAATAGAAGATACGCACACAATACGACCATTTGCATTGAAGCCATCATTTTCAAGAAGGTAATCATTTACACGCTCAATCGCAGACAAGTTAATGTTAATCACCAAGTCCCAAAGCTCAGGTTTCATATTGGCCAAAGTTTTGTCACGGGTAATCCCTGCATTGTGCACGATGATATCCAAACCACCTTGAGCAGCTGCAGCCGCTTTGATTTTTTCACCGGCATCGTTTGCAGTAATATCAATCGCGAGCGTAGAACCGCCAATTTCACCTGCAACACGGTCAAGATCTGCTTGCTGCTGTGGAACGTCTAAACAAATCACATGCGCGCCATCACGTGACAATACATGTGCGATTGCTTCACCAATACCACGGCTTGCACCTGTTACAACAGCTGTTTTGCCTGCAAGCGGCTTATTCCAATCAACATCCACAACATCTGCTTTAGATACACGAATCACCTGACCCGATACATAAGCTGAACGTGGTGAAATTACAAAACGTAATGCAGATTCTAAGTTTGCTTCAGCACCTTCGTCCACATAGACTAACTGTGCAGCAATCCCTTTCTTAAACTCTTTACCGACTGATTTTACAAAACCTTCTAATGCACGTTGTGCAATGGCTTGTTTCACAGTTTTCGCAGTTTCTGGTGTTGTACCAACAACGACAACGCGACCAGACGCCTGAATTTGACGCGCGATTGGGTTAAAAAATGCATATAAGGCATGCAGTTGTTCTGAGTTTTGAATACCTGAAGCATCAAATACCACAACTTTAAACTTAGACTCTTTATCGCCTTCGTTAAATGCGCTTAAGTTCAGACCTGATTTTGCCGCAGCTTGTTGTAATTCAGCATTATTACCTGCATAGCTATTGGCATGAATATTTGCCAAGACTTGTGCAATTGCACCAGACAATGTTGAAGCAGGCGCTGCACCGAATAAAACCGCACCTTTAACTACAGGTGTTGCAGACTCAAAACGCTCTAAAAAAGTCGGTGATGGTAAACCTAAATTTTTGATGACAAATTTACCAATAGGAGATTTTGCAAATGTTTGGTATTGATCAGTCATGTTTATTATCTCTCATACAGATTAATTTTTGATGGATCTGAAGATATCCCTTTAACTTCAAGATGATGTCAGATACTTATATTTCAATAGTTCCATCAGTTTCCATGGAATCATACTTGAGTTAAACCGCAGATGGCTTGACCTGAATGCTTTAGCGAATGTCATTTTAGTCAATTTACCCCTTTGGTGAATATGCTAATGTAGCCGTCAAGAAGATCATCAACATGCTTGGAAAAGCCTTATGAGCAAAACAACTCAAGAAAATCCAGCAGTCGAAAGTCCGACTACGGAAACTGTGTCAAATACATCAAAGAGTACGCCACGTAGCGCTAAAAGTACGGGCACAGCAACCAAGTCTACAAGTGATGCCGCTAAAACGAGCCGTCCTCGTCGTGCATCTACGCGCACTAAGACACCCGCTTCAAACCCTAAAACAGCTTCAAAATCAACAACTCAAACGTCTGTTCAACAGGATAATACCATGAGTCAAAACACAGTTCGCCGCGTTGCTATTATCGGTGGTAATCGTATTCCTTTCGCTCGTTCTAACGGCGCTTACTTCACTGCATCGAACAGCGATATGTTCACAGCTGCATTAAATGGTCTTGTTGAACGTTTCAATCTTCAAGGTCAACGCCTTGGTGAAGTTGTTGCTGGTGCCGTGTTAAAACATAGTCGTGACTTTAACATGACCCGTGAGTGTGTACTCAATACCGAACTTGCTCCTGAAACACCTGCTTACGATATTCAACAAGCATGTGGTACTGGTTTACAAGCAGCTTTCTTGGTTGCTAACAAAATCGCATTGGGTCAAATCGAAGTGGGTGTTGCTGGTGGTGTAGATACAACCTCTGATGCACCGATCGCTTTTGGTGATGGCTTACGTAAAGCTTTACTTGAATTGAATATTGCTAAAACAGGTAAAGACCGCCTAAAAGCATTAACTAAAATTAATGTTAAAGATTTGATGGATGCACCGAAGAACGGTGAACCACGTACAGGTCTTTCTATGGGTGACCATCAAGCAATTACAACGCTTGAATGGGGTATCTCTCGTGAAGCGCAAGATGAACTTGCGGCATCTTCACATCAAAAAATGGCAGCTGCATATGAAGAAGGTTTCTTCGATGACCTTATTACGCCATTCCTAGGTTTAGAACGTGACAACAACCTCCGTGCAGACTCTTCTGTAGAAAAACTTGCGAAGTTAAAACCAGCGTTTGGTAAAGGCGATGCGCGTACGATGACTGCGGGTAACTCGACTCCACTAACTGATGGTGCGTCATGTGTCCTTCTTGCATCAGAAGAATGGGCCAAAGCAAACGGTCACGAAGTTCTTGCTTATTTAACTTTCCAAGAAACTGCGGCAGTTGACTTTGTAGAGAAAAAAGAAGGCTTATTGATGGCCCCTGCGTATGCAGTGCCTCGTATGCTTGAACGTGCAGGTATTACGCTACAAGATTTCGATTACTATGAAATTCATGAAGCGTTTGCATCTCAAGTATTATCTACACTAAAAGCATGGGAAGATCCTAAATTCTGTAAAGAACGTTTAGGCTTAGATGCCCCATTGGGTTCAATTGATCGTTCTAAATTGAACGTGAAAGGTTCATCTCTTGCTGCAGGTCACCCATTTGCTGCAACTGGCGGTCGTATTATCGCAACTGCTGCAAAACTATTGAACCAAAAAGGTTCAGGCCGTGTACTTGTATCGATCTGTGCTGCGGGTGGTCAAGGCGTAACAGCAATTATTGAAAAATAATTATTTTTCATTAAAAAAACCGCTCATATGAGCGGTTTTTTTTATACCTATACATTAGAAGCGGTAACCCACACCCAAATAAGTAATGATGGGATCAATATCGATCTTTGTCGTTGCATGAATTAACTGTTCACCGGTCGTTTGGTTAATCACATCGATCTTGGTCTTATTATTTAACTTTGCATAAGACACTGAAGCTGCTGTAAACCAATTTGGGGTGAAGTCATAGGTAAAACCGAGTGTGACAATTGGAGCAATCGCATCATCCGCATCGACATCGACATCGACATCGACCACCATTTTACCTGATGATTCTTTACCGTCTAATGCAGCACCTGCAAGATTATCCTTAATATTTTGAATCATATGCCCTGCAGCAATTAAGTCAGATTCAATACCTTTATTGAGTTCAATATCATTAAAATACGCATACATAATCCCTGCACCTACATAAGGTCTGAATTTATTCACGCCCGATTTTCCAAATTGATACTGAGCTTGAAATGCTGGCGTCCAAGCACGCGCTGTTGCTGCTTTACCATAAGCATCCAGATTGGTAATTGGTACATCATAATCCAAAGGTAAACCGTCCGGAAACAGCAAACCAGCAAGACCTCCCGGCATTGCATTGCCAGATAAAGGTGCCGTAATCATCCCTTTCCCTTGAATATCCACTTTGGGAGGAATACCGCCAATCATCTGTAAGGATACGTTGTCATTGATATAATAATTGACCATCAAACCTAAAGTATCAACATCCTCTGCTTCTAGACCAGTGCCTCCTGCTGACCAATTTTCCAATCCATATAATGTCGATGTCCCTGCAATATCTGGTTTGATATTGCCTTTGCCATCTGTCATGAGTCCATTAATAAAACTATCTTCTAATAATGTTCCTAAAGTCTCCTTTAAATTTACTGTGTTATCACCGTCTTGAATCGTTGCATTTGGGTCAATTGCTTGTAAAAAACCCTCTTCACTAATGCTTCCAACTTTGGCCTGTGTCCCATTTGCCACAGAAGTATTAATGTTAAAAGGATTCGCCTTTCCTTGCGGCATCACGTGTAACCAACCTGCAGATACAGAAAAGCGCTTAAATTTACCATCTGCAAATGTAAATTGTGTAAGCCCAAGTAAAACAACAGGTGTGACAATTTTTATCAATTTCATATACTAACTCCTTGTTTTGCATATTTTTTTAATTAATTTATAAAAACATTCTTTGTTCTTATATTTAAAAGTTATGTAATTATTCTAACTTTTTATAGTTAGTTTATATTTTTATATATTATTATTTGTTAAATATTGCACTATTTTGATGCAAAAAAGGCCTGTATTTATCAGTACAGGCCAATGTGATTTTCTTATTGAAATTTAACGATATTGTGGTTGGTAGCCCAAGTGCGCCTCGATCTGGTCATAGCACCACTGGAAAATAAATGTGTAGACTAAAATACACATGGTCATACTAAAATCGAGCAAAATCGCCTGCCATAAGGTCATATGCATGGCATAAGCCACCATTGGGATGGTTGCAAGCATTAAGCCGCCCTCAAATCCAATCGCATGTAAAACACGTACACCAAAGGTTCTTTTTAACTTTCTTTTTGCTTCAAATTTTTCAAAATAATGATTAAAAATCATGTTCCAAATCACAGAAGTGACCGCCATCGCAATACCTAGCGTACCTGTCACCTCCATCGGAACTTTAAAAATAAAACTTAACGCAATAGCAATGATCACCAATAGGATGATCTCATAGCTTAGCGCATGAATAATCCTTCTCTTGGAAATCGTCATTTTGAAACACTCTATCATTTGTAAAAAACTTATTTTATTTTTATATTATTGATTAATCGAGTTAGTTTCTTTCAATATTATTGAAAGGTTGTATTCCTTTATTTTTCTGTATGCTCATGAATATTAATCAAGAACAACTGATGATTTTTAAAACAGTCATGGAAACAGGATCATTTTCCGCAGCTGCCAGACAACTCGGCAAAGTGCCTTCAGCGGTCAGCATGTCCATTGCCAATTTCGAAATTGATCTCAACCTTAAACTGTTTGAGCGCGTTGGTCGTGAGCCTGTGCCCACCGCTCAAGCGCTTAACCTGTATGAAAAAACTGAACAATTATTGATAGAAATCAATCAGTGGAAACAGCATGCGATTGCGCTGAGTCATGGTTTAGAGTCTTCACTGAATATCGTGGTGGTATCAGAACTGCTTCATACGCAGTGGACCGACTATATCTCTTTGCTAGAAACTCATTTTCCATCTTTGCAAATCAATATTTTTTCTGCGCCTCAAGAAGATGCCCAAAAGATGCTATTACAAGGTCAAGCGCAGCTTGCTCTAATGTTTGAACGTGAACAGCTTGAGAGCTATGAACAATTTGTCGAATTGAAGCGTGAAGCATTGGTTCCTGTTGCTGCGACAAAACATGCCCTGTCGAAATTTAAGCAAGTCAGTTTTGAGCAAATTTTGCAAAGTCGACAAATCGTGGTCGCGAGTCGTGATAAAAGCATCAAACCAGAATTGTTATTTTCCAAACACAGTTGGCGTACAGATAACCACCACTCTGCCTGTTCGATGATTATTCAAGGGCTGGGTTGGGGTGTGCTTCCATTAGAGATGTTTAATGAAAATCCGACGCTCAAAGATCAACTCAAAATCTTAAGCTTTCAAGATTTCACACCCAAATTTGAATATTTCGTCGACTTGGTCTGGAACCGTGAAAAACCACTCGGCTCGGCTGCTCATTTTTTGATTAATCACATCCGAAATTCACGAAAAACTACGATTTAGCCCGCCTAATTGGGCGGTTTTTGGTTGGGTTCTAAACAGATTGTGTTATAAAAGTATGTACACCAAGAACATTAAGAACTAGATTTCAAATGACTCAAAATGCGTTAAACCAATTAAAAAGCCTAACAACGATTGTTGCTGACAGCAGTGATTTAGCTGCGATTAATACATTCCGTCCATTGGATGCGACCACAAATCCATCTTTAATTACAGCAGCAGCAACTCAACCAGAAAATAAAGAACTGATTGAAAGCGCTTTTGAACAAGCGCGTAAAGAAGGTTATCAAAATGATGAACTGGTTGAGCGCACCATCGATATTCTTACGGTCAAATTTGGTGTAGAAATTTTAAAATTGATCGAAGGACGTGTATCTACAGAAGTCGATGCAGCCTTGTCTTATGATACTGATGCCACTATTGCAAAAGCTAAAGAGTTATTGGCTTTATATGCACAGTATGGTATCGATCAAAACCGTATCTTAATTAAAATTGCCTCAACGTGGGAAGGCATTCAAGCCGCTAAAGCCCTTGAAGCCGAAGGCATTCACTGTAATCTGACTTTATTGTTTGGCTTACATCAAGCTCAAGCCTGTGCAGATGCTCAAGTCACGCTGATTTCGCCATTTGTTGGTCGTATTTTAGATTGGTACAAAAAAGCTGAAAATGTGGATAGCTACCCGATTGAGAAAGATCCCGGCGTGTTATCAGTGAAGCAGATTTACCACTACTACAAACAACATGACATCAAAACTGAAATTATGGGTGCTAGCTTCCGTAGTATTGATCAAGTGCTTGGTTTAGCAGGTTGTGATTTATTGACGGTTTCACCGAATTTATTGGCAGAACTGGAAAAAGATCAGCGTACCGTGGAAGTGCAATTGTCTAATCATCATGCGCATGCACACTGTCAACACGATGTACAAGTGCTCGACAAGCAAACTTTCAAAGCTGAAGTTGAAAAAGACTTAATGTCTTTCCAACTATTACAAGGCGGTATTGATGGTTTTATTAAAGCCCGTGAGCAATTAAGTCGCTTACTGCGTCAAACTTTTGGCTTAGATGCTGAAATAAAAGCATAAATTAGAAATTTTCAGTTTCATCTAGAACCGAAGTTGTATACTACAGCTTCGGTTTTTTATTTGAGTGTCTTCAGTGTTTGGAATCACAGACTTAACGACCTTTATTATTGGTACGATATTAATTGTGATTTTACCCGGGCCAAATTCACTTTATGTCATGTCTGTTGCTTCTCGCTATGGCATTAAGGTCGGCTATTTAGGCGCTTTTGGCGTCTATACTGGCGATTTGATCTTAATTTTACTCACCGCTCTCGGTGCTGCATCCTTACTTCATGCCTTCCCTTGGTTATTCTTATTATTAAAAATTGTCGGTGCGCTGTATTTAAGTTATTTAGGTATCAAACTTTTCAAGGCTGCCTACCAAACATGGAATGCCGTTCAAACGCCAGAACAAATCTACACTAAACAACTGAGTTTGAGCGAACTGAAACCGTTTAAGACCGCATTAACCATCAGTATTTTAAACCCTAAAGCTATTCTTTTTTACTTATCGTTCTTTGTGCAATTCGTCGATCCTGCATATCCATATCCTGCGATTACATTCACCGCACTAGCGATCGTATTGCAAATTATCAGTATGAGCTATTTAACGATTTTGATCTTTTCCGGTGCAAAACTGGCCACCTATTTTAGCCATCGTTATAAATTTACGGCATGCTGTGTCGCAGCGGTTGGTCTTCTATTTTGTGGATTTGGTCTAAAGCTTGCGACATCTACCATGTAAACGACATGTGAGACATAGCTCAGTTTTTTAAATTATAAAAATCTACAATGCCTTTAAATTTTGAATGGAAGAAACATCTACAATGCGGGTTGTCGATTCGTTCTATTAAAGTGCCTTTTGTTAAAGTGTCGTTTGTGAATAAATAAAGTATTTCCATAATATCTCGATGAGCACTTTTACTATACAGGACTTGAGCGTATCATCCTGAAAAATGTCATCTTAAATCTGCGCCAACAATACTCATAGCTCGATCATTATGCAAAAACTACTCCAAGACTTTTCCATTCCAGCTGCTTTTGCAGGTTTTATTACGTTCTTAGTCGGGATCAGCGTCTCGGCTGTTTTGGTGATCCAATCTGCACAACTGCTCGGTGCCAACACTGCAGAAATAACCTCTTGGTTTTGGGCTCTAGGTTTGGGTATCGGTTTAAGCGGGCTGATTCTGTCTTGGAAATTTAAATATCCCGTTGCGACTTCTTGGTCCACTGCAGGACTGGCACTGATTTTAGCGACTGCAAATGGTTACAGCATGAATGCAGCCCTAGGTGCTTTCTTAGTCTGTGGCTTATTGACAGCAGTACTTGGATTTTTAGGCATTTTTGAAAAAATACTGCGCTATATCCCGCAAAGTCTAACCAGTGCGATGTTGGCGGGCGTACTCCTTAAATTTGGTATTGAGCTATTTGTCAGTTTACAAAATGAATGGGCATTCGTTCTTGGTTTACTCGCGGCTTATGTCCTCAGTAAACGACTGTTACCACGTTATAGCATTGTCATTACGGTGATTATTGGCATCATGCTTTGCCCATTGTTACTTGGCTTTCAATTACCTGCACTTAATTTAGAACTCGCACAGCCGGTTTGGGTCACACCTGAATTTTCGATCTCAGCAATACTGGGTTTGGCACTACCACTCGTTGTAATCAATATGGCCTCTCAGTATTTACCAGGTTTAGCCATGATTAAAAGTTATGGTTATCAACCCCACGTCAATCAACTGATTGGTTGGACTGGTACAGCCCAAACGCTACTCGCGCCATTTGGATGTTTTAGTGTCAATATTGCTGCGATTAGTGCGGCCATCAGTCTAGATGACCAAGCCCACCCCGATGAGAAAAAGCGCTATATCGCAGGTATGACTTGTGGCTTCTTTTATATTTTGATGGGCCTGTTTGCAGCCACTTTGGTGAGTTTCTTAACTGCTTTTCCATTGGTATTTATTACCGCTTTAGCAGGAATTGCCCTACTAGGCACCATTGGACACAACATCGTCATTGCTTTCCAAGAAGCGAGTGAACGTGACGCTGCTCTACTCACCTTCTTATTTAGTGCATCGGGCGTACAATTTTTTGGTATTGGTTCCGCGTTTTGGGGGTTGGTCTTTGGTTTAGTCGTACATGCTATTTTCAAATATAAGAGAAATTAAGCCCTCAGTTAAATAATTTGCTTCAAATAAAAGAATGATACGCGGTAACGTCATCCGCAAGTGTTTGAGATAGGACTATTTCTAATCAAAAATGTTTTTGCGATACTTTGAATAATTAGACACTAGTGAACAAGTTTTGCGGTGAGGAGCAATGCTCCGCAAGATGGCTTCCTTACGAAGCACGCTTCTCATTTTACCTAAACAAAAGCACCTCCAGCCGAAGGCTAATCCCTTTATTTAATCCCTAGATGTAAGCCTCCGTCGAATAGACTTAAAAATCATTTTAAAAATGCGTAATTACTTTTACGTGTGTAACATCAGTTATTTAATCTATTTCGCTCGATACGTTCGGGCGATAAGTTCTTGTTTTAATAATTCGGTTTCGCTTTCGTCTTCCACTTCTGTAAAAGCGGTGAGCCAAATACCATCGGCTGCATAACGAACAATTTTGAGTTCTATATCTGAATCGGTCTGATGATGTCGCTCTAAACGTGAGTTCATCCATTCAATCCAATATTCATTAAAAGTTTTATCGGTCAGCATGGTCATCGAAATCGCGGACCATGACTGTTGCAAACCCATGATTTGTTTTTCTAAGGTAATTTCAATATAGGCACGGGTAAAACGACCGTATGGCTCAGGGTCTTCCTCAATTAAACGATCAACGACCTCGTCTAATTGAGCCAAAAGCATCACAATCATGGACTCTAAGAGCTTTTGCTTATTTGAGAAATGATGAAATACACCACCTTTTGTGACCCCAACTAAATCCGCAACGGCTTGAATCGACACCCCGTTGACACCTTTATCTGCAGCAAGACGGATTGCATGCTGCAAAATACTTTGGCGTATCAGTTGAGGTTCTTTCTTGCGCTGATGCGGATTATCCATACTAGTGTCCAGCAGAAGTTGAAAACAGGTTAATTACGACCACACCTGAAACAATCAGGCCTATCCCTAACATGGCTGGGAGGTCTAAACTTTGACGAAAGATAAAGTAGCCAATTAGTGCAGTTAAAACAATACCAACACCCGCCCAAATGGCATAAGCAATACCAAGTGGTATGACTTTAATCACCTGAGACAATAAATAAAATGCCAAACAGAATAAAACTGCGACAGCCAATGAAGGCGCAAGTTTGGTAAACCCTTCTGACTTCACCAAAAATGTCGAACCAATTACTTCTGAGATAATCGCCAATGACAGTAAGCCATACGCCAATGTTACCGAATTCATTATTCATTCCAAAACAAACATACCAGCTGGTAGGTATGTTATTGAGTTAGAGATTATTCTGCAAGCATTTTAAGTCTGTTTTTAATTTTTAACGGACTGTACGTGTTGTTGCAAAAATTCTAAAGTGCGATCAAAGGTCTGCTGGCTAGCCTTTTTACTCATCATAAATTGATATTCATGTACCAAAAATTCTTTCGAATCTGGATAAAAAACCGCTGTCACAGGTACATCATTTGCCAGCAATTTTTCCACAAAAGGCTCAGATTGCGTTTTGGTTAAAAAATCTTTATTGCCACCGCTGATAAATACAGGCGGATAATTTGCATTAATATTTGAGGCCGTTGAAATACGCGTTAAAAACTCGGCATCATCTTTTTTGTCTCCGGTATACGCCTGAACCAAGTTATAAACGCCCCACTCGATCAATCCAATCTCGTCGGGTGCAGTATTTACAAAGCTGTTTAAATCATAAATACCACAATGCAAAATCAGCCCTTTAAGCTGTGAAGGCTTTAATATAGGTTGAATCTTTGACGCTTGCGCAAAATCTGGATTTGTAACCAAGGCGGCATAATGACTGGCCATATTTGCACCTGCAGAATCCCCTGCCAAATACATATTTAGCAAATCAATGCCATATTGTGCCGCATGTAGATTCAAAAACGTCAGTGCTGCATCTATTTGGTTGAGCTGCGCAGGATAAATGGCTTCAGGTGCAAACTGATATTGAACAGAAACCACATTATAACCTTGGGCTGCGAGCCGTTTAAAATATCCACCTGCATGTTCTTTTGAGCCAGAGACCCAACCGCCCCCGTGGATCCAAATAATCGTTGGTCTTGGTGCAATCGCTGTACTTGTTTCAGGTTGATAGATATCCAAGTTTAAATTTGGATTTTGTAGATATTGAATATTTGACTGCACAATAACATTGTCAGGTGCATGTAAGTTGATAAAGGTCTTTTGAACTTGTGTCGATAAGTTAAAAGCACCTGCAATCACTTTGGTACTGCTTTGCGTGTTTTGACAACCAGACAAATGCAACATTGAACAAATACTGAGTGCAACCAACCCTACTTTATATGACATATCTAACTATCCAATCGCATCAATTTTGTTATAAATCTTAGATTTATAACTGTATATAGTTTAGGCTTATTTTTATAAAGTTCAAATTGATCTTTTAGGCTCAAAATCCGAGAAAATTAGTCGATTTTATTTTAATATTTTTTGAGCAAAGTCCGAGTTTTCCACTCAGATTTATTTGACGACTTATCGACATTAATTTATGTAATTTTATGAATTTACAATATTTTTTATATTAATAAATTGAACCATGCACGACAATGTGTTATCAATAATCTATAGGGTTTAAAAGCAAAATTACAGGAGATTGTTCCATGTCATATCAAAACATTTTAGTACCTGTCGATGGTTCAGAAATCTCGTTTTCTGCAGTTAAAAAAGCTGCAATTATTGCCAAGGCGTTTAACAGCCAACTCACTTTAATCAGCCTTGTTGCTGAAGACCCATTTACCGATGCAGACTTCTATTATTCTTCATCAATCATGAAAGAATATTTCGTACAAGCTTATGCAAATGCAGAATCCGCATTGAAAGAAGCTGTGCAAATTACAACTGAAGTGGGTGTAGAAGCACAAAGTAAAATCATTAAAGGCCAAGTTTCTGCTGAAGGTGTGGTAGAAGCAGCCAATGAAGTCAAAGCCGATTTGATTGTGATGGGTTCACATGGTCGCAAAGGATTTAAGAAAATGCTACTCGGTAGTTTCGCACAAGATGTACTCAGCAATACTGAATTACCCGTGTTGGTTGTAAAAGCTTAAGATGACCAAGCCCACATCATGTGGGCTTTTTTGTATTCAGCACACCCTTCACTAATAAGCTTACCCTTTTGTCTAATTCATACAATATCGTGAATAGAGCAAGATTAGATTGATAACATTTAAAATATTAAGGAAGCAGATATGAGTCAATATCAACAAATTTTAGTCCCTGTGGATGAATCTCCAATTTCATATTCTGCTGTTGAACATGCCCTCAGCTTGGCTAAAAGTCAAAATGCACAAGTGACCATTGTCAGTGTTGTTGCTGTTGATCCATTCGTTGGTGTCGATTTCTATGCTGTGGCACCTGCAATCACTGAATATTTTATGCAAGCTGAAAAAAGTGCTCAGCTGCGTTTAGAAGATATCAAACAAACCTTTGTACGTGATGGTATCGAAGTTAAAACCCGTTTGATTCATGGTGTATCGCCAACCGAAGGGATTTTACAAGTGGCTGATGAAATCTCCGCAGACTTAATCATCATGGGTTCACATGGACGTACTGGTTTGAAAAAAGCCATGCTAGGCAGCGTGGCACAAAATATTTTAACGCAGTGCCCAATTCCTGTTTTGATCATCAAGCAATAAACTAAGATCCAAAGAAAAGCCCTCAATTGAGGGCTTTTCTTTTAGATCAATTAAAAACGTTGTTTAAATATACAATTCGTTCTGTAGTTTTCTGATTAAAGCATTTGGTATATTGCAACTCTTGATTTTGCGTATTCATCGCATCATCCCAGTATTGCGAATGCTTTTGATAAGTCTCTTTTTCACTTTCATTTAATGAATAAACACTTTTTTGTGCAAGCACTTTACAGTCGATATCACGCTTTTCAAACCAGTCTGCTTGATCTTGCTGTAACTGCGCCTTTTGTTCATCACTAAAACGATCCCAAGTCTGATTGAGACGGTCCACCACTTTGGCATTATCCTGATCTAGCTCTTTCTTACGAATATCCATCGCCTTTTGTGCAAGGCTCATTTGTTGAGATTGACTCTCCATCCCTTGCTGATAGGATTCTTCGTCTCGCTTATTTTGAGCACTATATGCCGCATATAGCACCGCATGACGTGTCACTGTTACAACGCTATCAATTACGTCATTTTGACTTGGGACACTTAGGCTCAAACCATCTTTGTCCGTTTTAGTGATGCTATAGCTAAAATTCCCTTTAAGCTGATCATTATCCATGCTTAAGCCTGACTCCCCATCTTCGAGTGAATCATTCAAAGTATAATTACCACGTTCTTCACAGCCTTCGTCACATGGTCGTTCAGCAAAGGCGTTTTCAGCACGCTTTTGTAATCCTTTCGGGAAAACCACCAACAATTGACTGCTACATTCCAATGTTTTGGCTTTATTAGGGTCTTCAGTTAAAGTCGTGACATTTTGAATGTTAAATTTTAGATTTTTTACAATCAGATCCATAAGTTGCTGATCGGCTTCATAATCGGACTGACGTATTTCTTTGTTTAATTCTTTGAGATATTCGTTTTTTAAATGATCTTGCAATTGGTCAATATTGGCTTGTGCAGTACAACTCCAATCTTCCAAAGCAGGCGCTTCCGTTTTGGCTTCAGTATCTTTTTTATTTTTAAAATTATCACAGCCGGATATCAATGCCGCAGACAACATGAGGCTCGTGATGACTATTTTTTTCATTGTATAAGTACCATTATGATTTTATTCTTCGGGCGTATTTTACTCAAAATTACAGCGCTTTGACGAGAAAAATCCCCGCATGTGCAGGGATTTTTTATATATCATCTCATTTAGTACGGTTTTAATTGGTCTTTTCAGTTACGCCTTCGCTGGTGACATCTCGTACTTTGCCATTCTCAGTATTTAAAACTTCAAACTCAATACGACGGTTTTTGAATTGACCTTCTTTGGTGCTGTTTTCTGCTACCGGTTTTTCTTGACCATAACCCACCGCTTGAAGCTGTGCAGGATCAACGCCTTTCGACACCAAGTAATCCACCACAGCTTGTGCACGCTCTTGCGATAAAGCTTTATTCGCTTCCGCATTACCCACAGCATCGGTATGACCTTGTACAGTCAGATGTACTTCTGTAGCGCGCTGCAGCAATGCTGCCGCCTGATCCAAAATCGATTTATTTACGTCAGGAATATCAGATGAACCTGTCGCAAAATTAATAATTTGTAAGTTCAGCGCAGTCGCAACATCTAGCGCACGAACTTGTTCAGGGTTAATGCTCGCTAATGCTTTTTGTGCATCAGTAATACTGTTATCTACTGCTGTTTGTTCGCTCACGCCTTCTTGAACCAATACCGTCATATTTTTTGCTAAAGGCTTAATTTGATTGGCAAGGCTTTGAGCATCCGCAGGATTTTGCGACAAAATCGATAACTGATTTTCTGTCCAGGTTAAAGTGGTATTTGGCACACCTTTAAGTTTTTGCAGAACCGTTGGAATGGTATCTTGATCAATAAATTGAGTATGGTAACTGGCATCAGATGAAGCACCACAACCCGTATTAAAGTTAAAGATCTGTTTGACTTGTTGCTGCAAAATTTCAAGATAATTTGAATCACCAGTTTGAATTTGACAGTTGGTTAACTGCCCATCTATACCGGTGCTAAATTGCAAATGTGCTGGCTGAGATGCAGCAGGCTGTGCAACTGTTGTTGCAGAGGTGGTTGGTTCTTCTTTATTAGTACAAGACTTAAACCAAAATGCGATCAGACCCAATAATATAAGCAGCGCAATAATTGGCAATAACCAATTCGAGCGTTTTTCTTCAACGATAACAAGTGTTGGTTCAACAACAGGTGCTTGGTGTAATGTACGGCCAGCTGCAGTGTTGACCCCTAAACCTGCGAGTAAAGGTACTGCCCATTGTGGTAGTGCCGCCAAAATGCTATCTGCATGATTATCAAGTAAATGCGTGATTGCGACGGGATCAGATGAACCCGCTTCATTTTCAAGTGCCCCTAAAGTTGGAGCTATAGAGTGGTTTAAGGTTTGCTCTATTTCTGACGTTGGGGCCGTACCGCCACCGAGATGTTGCAAAAATTGTTCTTTTAATGTGGGATTCGCCGAGAAAATATCACTAATTCGTGGATTTAACTGTTTTTGAAAGGCATCAATAAATTCAGGTTTGGATCGAAAAATATTTAACAGGAATGGAATAAACTGGCTAATGGCTGAATTTTTTTCAGTTAAGTGTTGTGTATCACCGTCCAGCACAATCGAGGAGACGTGCTGCTTAATCAGCGCTAATAAATCTATACTCATATTTGTACTCCATGCAGTTGTCATTATTTTCATATGAACTTCAGTTTATATGCTTATTTTTTGATCAAATGTAATAATTTGTTCGGACTTGTCAACGCTTTAATTTCTTTTTTATTTTCAATCTTCACTAAAAAAGCCAGCCGAAGCTGACTTTTTAATGTCTAATCAAAATTCTGAGAATCAACAAATTTCCATGTTGAGCGTGCGCTTAAACGGCATAAAAAGCGTGAACTACTTTACCTTTTACCGTTTGCTGAATTAATGGTGTGTTCTTACCATTTGAGACAATCGTGTCTTTATTAATAGTCCACTCAAGTTCTGGATCGACAAGCACCCAACCCGCTTCATCTGCCCAACGTTGTTGCATATTGGCTACTTTAGCAGGTGCGAGTGTGACTTTCTCAACCCATTCCAGTGGGCTTAATAGACCTTCTTGAATCAGTTGAATACCAAAAGGTACAAAGGTATCAAATGCGGTAAAACCGGGCTGTGTTTCAGCAAAAGGCGCCATTTTCGCAGAGCTGCTCAGTGGCTCATGATGCGTACAAATCGCGTCAATTACACCGTCTTTCACTGCTTGGCGGAGCAAGTCTTTATCTTGTTCTGAACGCAGTGGCGGACGCACATGCGCAAGTGAATTAAAGCCATCAATCAACTGATCCGTTAAATGCAATTGGTGCATGGCTACATCGCAAGTCACCGGCAAGCCTTTCGCTTTGGCATGTTTAATCAATTCAACAGATGCACCTGATGACAACAGACCAAAGTGCGCACGCACTTTAGTGGCTTCAATCATCAGTAAATATTTTGCAATGGCTACGGTTTCCGCTAATGCAGGGATCATCGGTAAACCTTGACGAGATGCGACAAAGCCTTCATGCACACAGCCATCTTTGGCAATCTGCGGTTCTTCGGCATAGAACACAACGGTCATGTTCAGACCCGCAGCATATTCCAAGGTACGAATCACCACATCATCGTCCATAAATGGCGCATTGGCATTTGATACTGCTGTACAGCCGCCTTTTTTCAAACCTGCCATATTCGCAGGCTGCTTGCCTAACAAGCCTTGAGTCTGCGCGCCAATCACCTGCAGATAAATGCCGCCATCTAGCATGGCTTTTTCCACCAGACCATGAATCAATGCGCCATTGTCTTGCACAATCGGTTTAGAGTCTGGCGGCGTAAACACATGCAGAATACCATTCGCACGCGCAGCCTTACCTTCTGACTTTAAAGTGCCGTGCTGCTGCTGACCCGGCTCTCGTAAACGCGCGCAAAGGTCAACCATACTTGGCATCAGCCATTTGCCTTGACCATCAATGGTTTCAGCGGCATTGCTTTCGGCAACCAATCGGCCATTTTCAATATAAACCGTCTGTACGCTGTCAGTTTGATTGATTGGATCTAAGACACGTACATTTTCAACTTTAACAATACTCATGACTATCCCTTAAACTGCAATCGCTTCAATTAAACCTTTTTCTTGCAACTGACCTTGCATTGCCAAAGCCAGTACCGCCATACGCACCGCAATACCGTTGGTCACCTGATGTAAAATCACCGACTGAGCACCATCGGCAATACTCGAGTCAATTTCAACACCACGGTTCATTGGTCCCGGATGCATCACGATGCAGTCAGGTTTTGCCAAAGCCAAACGCTCTTTATTCAAACCGTACATTTTGTAGAATTCGGCTTGAGATGACAGCGCAGGAGAATCAATACGTTCATTTTGAATACGTAAAGTAATAATCACGTCGCAGTCTTGAATGCCGGCTTCCATATTGTTGAACAGACGAATGCCTTCGCCATAATCATCAAAACCGTAAGGCAGCAAAGTATTTGGCGCAATGACACGAATGTCTTTACAGCCCAACGTTTGCAATGCAGCGACATCTGAGCGGGCAACACGTGAATGCTTAATATCGCCAATAATGGCAATGGAAATATCTTCAAAATTCTTTTTGGTTTCACGGCGAATCGTCAACATATCCAGCATGGCTTGCGTAGGATGCGCATGACGGCCATCGCCTGCATTGATGATTGCCACATGCGGACAAACATCTTTGGCAATAAAGTGCGGCGCGCCTGACGATGAATGACGAACCACAAAAATGTCGGTCGCCATCGCTTCTAAATTCCACAAGGTATCACGCAGTGTCTCGCCTTTTGATGTACTTGAACGTGCAATATCAATGTTCAATACGTTTGCAGACAGACGTTTTGCTGCCGCTTCAAAAGTGGTTCGGGTACGTGTTGAATTTTCAAAAAACAGGTTCATCACCGTACGACCTTCTAAAAGGTTATTGGTAATCAGCTGATTTTGGTCATTAAAAAAGGACTGTGCAGTGTCCAATATTTTTGTGAGAGTTTCTTTAGAAAGGCCTTCGATGGTGAGGAAATGTTTTAAGTTACCATCTTGGTTGAGTTGAATCTGGCTCGGTGTATGCAATGCCGCCAAGTGCATGAGAGATTCCTTATCGTTAAGTTAACGCATTATACAGAGAATCTTGGCAAATGGCAGTTGAAGTTTTCAACGTTCAATGCAAACTCATGATGTTATTCAAAATGAATTTTCAAATTCCTATCTATCATTTCAATTAGATAAATTAAACGTTTTAATTTAAACTTCACCTTTCCCCTTTCAAAAAGCCTTCAAACAGGACTTCTATCTGTCCTTATTTTTGATTGAATTGAATACTTTCAAACAGATAAAGTTCAGCTATGAACAACCGCCTTCTGCACAGTTCAACAGCTCTTGAAACATGGAAAGATGGTTGATACTTCAGGCGGTGTGCAGCAGGAAATTTATGCTGCTGCTCACAGCGGGATTGAATTAACGCAATGCGCCAATATAACGATGTGCAACCTGTGCTTTACAGATGTCTTCCGCAGTCGGTTCGCTCATTAATATTTCTGCCGTTTCAGGCTGTACTGAACTGTCCGTCAGTTCCTCTGCTTCAGAAACGGCAGCTTCATGCAAATTCAACTCGCTGTAAAGCCGCGCAACCAAACGAGATAATTCAGGATCGGCCGTTTCCAAAGCCAAGTTAGAAACAAAGCGTGCATATTCTGCGTTCTCTACCACATATAACGCGTCAATAACCCGACCTGACACACGACGTAAACGCGCGTAAATTAAAGTGGCGATTGAAAATGCGTTTGATTGACTATTGATTGCCAGCCCTGTCATAAATACCCCTAATGATATCAATATTATAAAGATCGAATTTTGATCAGGGTTATAGCAATTTTTGTACCATTAAGTGATATTTCTCACAATGTACGCAGAATAAATTTGGTAAAGTCATTCAAATCTACCGATATTTCTCCCGTTTCAGCGCAATATCGTCCGCCCAAATCCACGAAAATACGTTAAAATATGCGATTGCTTTTTTGCCTTTGGAAATTTACATGAATTCGAAACCGCGTCTTTCTACATATTGGGTTACCTGTGCAGATGGACTGGAAACCTTACTCCGCGAGGAAATTGAAGGTTTAGGTGTTCAAAATATTGAACAGTTCCCGGGTCGTCTTGTATTCAAAGGCACACTTGAAGATGCATACCGTATTTGCATGTGGTCACGTTTGGCTTCTCGTGTACTCACTCCAATTCATACACATGAATTAGAGTTCACGCATGATGCACGTGATGTAGCGGAAGAGCTCTATGAAGGTGCAATAAACTTTGACTGGTCACTTATTTTTGCACCACAAAGTACATTTGCCGTTCGTTTACACATCGAACGTGACATTAAAGTCAATTCTCAGTTCGCAACTTTACGTGTCAAAGATGGTGTGGTCGATTCCTTTATGGAAGCTGTGGGCAAACGTCCTAGCATTGACATTAAGCAACCTGAAATTACATTGTATGTATTAGCTGGCAAAACTGAACATACTTATTGCTTAGATTTATCAGGTGACTCTCTGCATAAACGCGGCTACCGTCGCTACATGACAGATGCACCGATTAAAGAAAACTTAGCGGCTGCCATCTTACAGAAAGCAAAACTTAAACAGCATCAACCCGATATTATCTTGGACCCAATGTGTGGTTCAGGGACATTTATCATTGAATCTTTAATGATTTTGACTGACCGCGCGCCAGGCCTTGTTCGTCGTTTTGGTTTTAATGGTTGGAATGGTCATGACCATGAACTTTGGATGTCGATCAAAGGCGAAGCTGCTGAACGTCATAAAGCTGCACTTGAAAACCCTCTCCCACAATTCTATGCATTTGATGCCGACTGGGAAGCGGTAAAAGCGACTAAACAAAATATTATCGCGGCAGGTTTCGAATCTGTACTTGATCAAATTAAGATTGAAGAACGTACACTTGCAGACTGGCCAGATTTCCAAGCAACAGGTAAGAAAAGCTTTGTTGTCACTAACCCGCCATACGGCGAGCGTTTAGGTGATAAAGCCTCTAACCGCGCACTGTATTTAGGTTTATCGGCACTATTACAAAAGAACTTCCCGAATCAGCCTGCTGCGATTATTGCAGCACAAGTTGAACAGGCCGATGTCCTTGCCTTCAATGATCCGCAAATTTTACGTTTGATGAATGGTAAGCTCCCAATTTACGTCCGTTTTGGTACTGTCAAACCTGCGGCAGTTCAAAAGCCTTTCCTCGAGCATTGGGAACCCCAACAATTTGAAAAAATTGAAGGTGCAGAAGACTTTACTAACCGTCTGCAAAAAAACATGCAGAATCTTAAAAAATGGGCAGTTAAAGAAAATATTTTCTGCCTACGTTTATATGATGCCGATTTACCAGACTTTAATGTCGCAGTAGATTTATATGGTGATCGTTTACACGTACAAGAATACGCACCACCGAAAAAAATTGACCCTGAGAAAGCCAAAAAACGCTTTAACTTAGCACTGCAAGCGATTCGTGCAGTGACAGGCTTAGGTCGTGATGCGATTTTCATTAAAACACGTGCCCGCCAAGAAGGTAAAAATCAGTACACCAAACAAAGTACTGCGTCTAAACGTTTTATCGTTCAAGAAGGCAAAGCAAAGATTTTGGTGAACCTAACAGACTACCTCGATACAGGTCTGTTCCTTGACCATCGTCAAATGCGTCTACGGATTGCCAAAGAAGCCAAAGGTAAACACTTCCTGAACTTATACAGCTATACCTCTACAGCGAGCTTACATGCAGCACTTGGCGGTGCAGCAAGTACGACCAGTGTCGATTTGTCAAATACCTACCTAAACTGGTCTAAAGAGAACTTTGTACTGAATGGTTTGACTGTAGATCATGCAGATGAACAACATCAGTTCTTCTCTAGCGACTGTTTTGAATGGTTAAAAGAAGGTCACGAGCAATATGACCTGATCTTTATTGACCCACCAACCTTCTCAAACTCTAAAAAGTTCTATGGTACGTTTGATGTCCAACGCGACCATATGTCTTTGCTTAAACGTGCCATGAACCGTTTAACCACTGACGGTACGCTTTACTTCTCAAACAACTACCGTGGTTTTGAGATGGATGATGTAATCATGGCAATGTTTGACGTTGAAGAAATCAGCAATGAAACCATTGGCCTAGACTTTAAACGTAATACCAAAATTCACCGTGCATGGAAAATTACCCATCCACAAATCTAAGGTTTAACTTTAGAAATTCCTGATCTATGAAATGAAGCACGTCAGTGCTTCATTTCAACCACGACGCCATCTGGATACGTTACTCGAATATTTTCGTGTCGCTCTTGCAGCACGATACGGTTAATCGGTGCTACTTCTGGAGATTGTATTAACCCGACCTGATCCGCTGCCCTTTTCTTTTGAAGCAAATAATCACTCATAGTTGAACCTTCAAGCTGGGCCTCCTGAATGATCTTATTATTACGATTAGATTTATGATTTGAATTTTGCTGCTGCTCTTCTTTGGGTTTAGCTACCTCACTCTCAATAATATCTAAGGTTTCTTCACTAAACTGTTTTTTACCTTGCGTTTCATTCGACAAACGTTGATCTGAAATTGAAGTACCCGCAAAAGCTGTAGACTGAACAGCGATCAGAAAAATGCTACTAATAAGACTGTGTTTTACCCAAGAACATTTAGGCATGGATGAATGAACAAGTTTCCGTCTAAAAAAATAATCGTGTGAAATGGTGTCTTTCCTATTGTTGTTTTCATTGGCTAGTTGCCCATTGACGCTAGCAACTTTTCAACTGTTCAACAATGGCTAGGCCGCTGTGTTCCGATAAACTGAAAATCATAATTCTGTAGCCAAAAATACAAAACCGCCAATCTATGACGGTTTTATATTTTTTAAACTTAACTACTCACTACTGGTTGCTTATTTCTTTTGTATGGCTTGACCAAAAAGCTTTTGACCGAACTTATATTGCATACTCATGACCATGTTATCGCCATCGCGCTTGCCTTGCCCTGATGTTTCAAAACCAGCAAACATGGCTTCAGCTTCCTGTCCTGACAAACTTTTGCCCTGTAATTGCAAAAAGTTATTCATGATTGCAGTCATCATATTTTTATCAAAACTTAAGTCTGCTTGAAAATCCAGTAAGCTCGGCACCATTTTAATAAAAGACTCCATTGAGGCATGGTGACCCGGCATGACTTTCCCCACGACATTTGCAGAGGCTTTACCTCCACCAATACTGATCGAGTTATCTTTAGACTCAAAATCAAAACCTTGGCTTGCGATAGCTAAGAAAGCTTGAGTCATTTCTTCACTTGATTCACTCACTGCATCGCATGAATTTTCCACCTGATGCAAAAGTTCACTAAATGCACGAACTTTATCTAGATTGACTTTATGTAATGCCAAATTTAGTGCGAAATCTTTGGTGACTGGTGAACCTGGGAAATCCATCTCATCAGCTTTTAAGTAGCCTTCAAAGTCCACATCATGTTTATTTAGTTCGGTCTCCCAACGCAGTTGCATACCACGCATGCCGCCTGAGAACTTTTGATCTAAACGTTTGATAGAACCCGCTTGGATTTCAACAAAGCCATTTTCAAGATTTTTCTGATTTAGACCTTGATTGGTCTTCATCGAAAAATTTTGCACCATGGTTTGCATTGGACCTTCACTCAACCGAACCACAGGTAAATGGATTGAAAGCTCAGATACCTTAGTGACTTGCCCCGGTAAACTACTGATCCGAATTTGCAATTGGCTTGCATCAGCTTGTACTGTTGCACCTTGTGCAGTCGTTTTAAATGCAGGAATCTGTAAATCTGTTTTACTTTGACCAATCCAATTGACCAACGTTTTTGCCGTTAAGTCCGTGCCAAAAAGCTTGGCATATTCGGACGTACTTTGTTGTTGAACAATCTTAAAATTCGAGTTGATATTATAGCCTTTCAACCCACGTTGAATCTGATCTGTACCCTTCAACACGATCACTTCTTTCGGTTTACACGGGTCTGTTTTCAGGGTTAATACCCAATCGACTGTTCCACCCATCAAGCCCATTTGATAATTGCTGTACTTTACATCAACATCTTGTACAGCTGCGGACCAATTATTCTGTGTATAAAATTGGGCAAGAGATTTATCTGCATATAAATTCCCTCCCACCACTGCTGCTGAAAGCACCGCTAAACTGCCAATTCCCCACATCAACTTCGACATGTCTTTCTCATTCTGATTATTCTTTGCGCAGTATACTGAAGAACTCAGTTACATAAGTACACAATTAGAATGATTTTAAATGATTGATTTGGCAGTTTTAATTGATTTTTTGATCGTTATCACTTCCTCTATATACGCCCAACTTCAAAATAACTAATACGTTTACGATCAAAAGCAGCGTATGGATTGGCTTTAAAACTATGAAAATAGTGCTTGGCTTTTAACACATGTGAGGTCGTATTTTTCATCCACTCAATACGCGGGTCCTTCTCTGCCAAAGTAATACAATAGGTTTCTTTACCACGTTGCTTTGTCTGCTGTTTTGCATGAAAAATCAAACTTGCAAATACGTCCAGATGTTCAGGATGACATAGCGGACTATGCAACATTAAATAATCAAAGGTTCCATGAATTTTTGGCAGTAATAAAACACCACGCACACTGGCATAGGCATTATAAAAAGGTTTCATCAACTTTAATGACCTTGAATAATCGATCACTCGAGTTTGTTTAAAACTTTTTTGATTCCATAAGCCATAAAGTCCAACCAACTGATTGTGCTGATCGTAAATCAAATAGAAGTCATCTAGATTTAAGCATGCCCAAAATGGATTTTGACCATCTACTAAAGCATTAAAATCATAGCTAGGTAAAAAATTATAATGGTCTTTCATTTTTAAAATGAAATCATTCGCTTCATCTACACGTTCAGCAGTCAGGGTTTTAAATTGATATTGATTGAAAGTTTTTGGTTTCACTGCCTGTGAAACGGTAAAGGTTCGAATTTCATCATAAAAATATGGCAGCGGAAATCCAGATCTTTCATGATGTAAAATACTGGCAGCGACAATATTGTCGTTTAAAACCACACTTTCAAAAATCGTGTCTTGTGGTATTTCATCATGGAGATAGTCCATCAATAAGCGCATGACTTTAGCACCACGATACGCTGGATTCATTCTTAAATCGGCGACATAACGCATTAGGTCAGGCTGACCATTGATATAACAATAACGCCATCCCAAATTCATCATCGCAATCACAATAGATGGATCATCCACAGGGACAACCACTTTTAAATCTGGTCGATTATACTGTGCATGGCTAGCAGCCAAATAACTCGGGTGACGTTCATAAGATAAGGTAATGCCATTACTTGGCACAGTCTCAGCACTAATTTTCATTAGTTGCTCATCATCTTCGACAGTCGCATTTCGAACCGCAAACTTAGTCTCATTCTTTGAATGATATAGCGCCGTTTCGTCGAACGGTGCATCTAACACATCAATATCCATCTCAATACTCAATTATTTTTGTTTTCATTTTCTTAAGCGGCTCAGGCTTAATATTCCCTTCAATCATGCCATTGTTCATGGCTAATGTTTTGTAGTAGTCCCATGCATCTTGTACATGAACCACTTCAGGTTCATCCAACTGCCCTAGATCGCGTGCCAATTCATAATGAAAATTATGTTTAAGCAAACGGTCTAGTGCTTGAGCGGATGGTTGTTTATCTACATTGCCTTCACTGAGTAAAATATAGTGCGGTTTTTTAACCGAACATTGTTCGATACCCAAGATACTAATCGGCAAATAATCCGCTTGTTTAAACTCTGCAAGAACTTTAACTGCAGCATTGTGGTCGAGCTTTTCTCCGACCAAATCTACTGTCATTTTACGACCTAAAAATTCGAAACATGGCACTTGCTGATAAAAGTCTGTGACTTCTAATTCATCATCAATCACATAACGAATTAATCCTGAACCTGTCGTGATCACAGGACTAACAATATCACCTACTTTCAGTTGCCACGATGGCACCACTTTTTGGCTGTCTTGCAAAATAAATTCATAAAAATGTGACTGATAACTTAAGGTAAAACGGTTTGCAAATGGAATCGTCACTACGCCTTCAGTTGCCCATAAACCTTTACCCTCAAATGCCACCCCTGCAATTCGTTGCTGTAGCTGTACTGCCCATTGCTCTGCGCTCGCTGTATCCCAACTCGAAACCAGACTGAGTTTAGGCCACAGTTTTTTCCACGCCGTTGCTTGGGTTAAATCCAAGTCTTGTAAGCGATAGCATTGTTGACAAGATTTAGGAACTTGCAGAAAACTCAAACCATCACGTTGCCATTGTCCAGTTTTTAAGACCTGTACAATTTCAGCTTGATGTTCTTGAATAATATCCAGCAATTGCAATGCAAATGTAGGACTCCATACCGAAATCATGCCTAAATGCTTATCTGCAACGAGATACACCGCGGTTGCAAACATGGCATCTTCGGCTGAATTTGCCATCGCAATTTCAGTCGGTACCGATTGAGTAATTTTACTCAACACTCGCTTCGACAGATTAAGCAGCGCACTGTCATCATTTAAATTACTATTTTCTAAAAGCTTTCGCTGGCTTTCAGGCAACCATGAAACCGACCAATAATGCGTTGAATTTTTAAGTTGTGGGTGTGTCCGATATAAATTAGTCAGCCATAAACCAATAGCCTCATCCAGTTCATCTAAAAAAGCCTGAGTATAGGGAATGAATTTAATTGCTTCACTCGACCCACTGGTCGGTTGAAACCGTACAATTTTTTCAGGCCCCAAACTATTTTTGCCACTTTGTCTGGATTGTTCAATTTGGCTTTTCCAATTGCTATAACGAGAAAGCGGATACTTTTTGGCAAATTGCTCATAGCTTAAATTTTGCGAAATGTGCTGCTTTAAAAAATGGCTTAATTTTTTACGTTGCACATTTTCTAGCTGATTTGCCTGCTGTGTATAGCGTTGAAACGCTTTGCGGCAGGTAATATTCAAAACTTGATGTGCAGTGGTGAGAAGCAATCCCATTAGGCCACCTTCGAGTCAGAACCTGTCGCAATATGTAATGTACGTGACTTATAACGTAACTTGCTATCATGTTTGCTCACACTGGTGGTCTTGGTTAAGAATCGATTCACATAACGGTATAAATCGCTCCAGCGTAATTCACCAATGCACGGAAGTTCTGTTCCATCGACCCAAGTTGGGTTCTTATCTTCAAAGAAAGCTATCTTGGTATTATTTTCGCGCATTTCATGGGTGATGGGCGCAACATCTGCTTTGAGTGGTTGATAGTCTTCGCCAAAATTCAGCAGACCCGTTTCGTGGTTATAATATTCTGAGAAGTATTCTTTACAGTACGATTCAACAAAGTCTTTGAGATGAGCATTTTTCTCACCATAGTGTGGATAGTAGCTGTAGTAGTTATTGGCTAAGAGCAGATAAGTTTTAAAGCCTTTAGAGATTAAAATCCAATATATAGGTGTTCTTGGATGACGAAATTTAAAACTAATAATATAACGGAACATTGCTCTAGTTAATGCACGATTTCCCCAATACTCTTTCTCAATAATGGTATCTCCACTGAAAAAAGCATGTCGGGCTTTACCATCAACAACAAAGTCACGTTCCATAACCGTCGAAAATCCGACAATTTGATTATTTTTCGGTTCAATAATAAAAAAAACACCGGTTTTTTCTAAGAAGTCGCGTTCAAAAATTTCATAACGGGTATTGGCATAATACTTTTGATAAATACCATACATACGTTTGAGTTCTTGAACAGTGATGTCACCAGTATGTTTATATAAACTATAAGGTTCTTTTTTGATCTGCCTAAGCAGTTTAAATTCCATCATAATCATAATTTCCTGTTGCCATTCATTCTTGATGAACGCGCGATATTGTTTTTGTTTTACAGAACACAGTCATCTCGTTGGATGCGTGCGGACGTCATATTAGTGGGTGAAAATGATGAAATGCAATCAACTTTACGTATTTAAACGAAAATCACGAAAAGCGTAAAATAAAAAAACCCGGCCTAAACCGGGTTTCTGTTTTTACAACTGAACGTGGCTAATTTGTACCTTTTAATTGAGTTTCATCTTGTCAAAACTTAGGTGATCTCCTTCCGCTTGAACAACAATCGTATCGCCCGGTTGGAACGCGCCTGACAAGATTTTCTGTGCCAGTGTATTTTCAACTTGTTGTTGGATGGCACGTTTTAGAGGACGTGCACCATATACAGGGTCAAAACCAGCATCGATAAGTAACTCAAAGGCACTATCTTCAACTGCCAAACTCATGTCTTTGTCAGCCAAACGTGAACGTAAACGATCCAACTGAATATCTGCAATGCCACGAATTTGCGCTTTTTGTAAAGAATGGAAAACCACTAGCTCATCAATACGGTTCACAAATTCAGGACGGAAATGTTCAGATACAGCAGCCATGACCACAGCACGAACTTCGTCTTTCGACGGGTTTTCACCTAATTCACGAACATCGGTTGAACCTAAGTTCGAGGTCATCACGATTACGGTGTTTTTGAAATCAATCACACGACCTTGTGAGTCAGTTAATCGACCATCATCTAACACTTGAAGCAAGATGTTAAAGACGTCTGGATGGGCTTTTTCAACCTCATCAAACAACACCACACTATAAGGTTTACGACGTACAGCCTCAGTTAATACACCGCCTTCTTCATAGCCCACATAGCCCGGAGGAGCACCCACTAAACGGCTCACCGAATGCTTTTCCATAAACTCTGACATGTCGATACGAATAATCGCATCATCACTGTCAAATAAGAAGTTACCTAGAGCTTTGGTTAACTCAGTTTTACCTACACCTGTTGGCCCAAGGAATAAGAATGAACCACTTGGGCGGTTTGGATCGGATAATCCTGCACGAGAACGACGCACCGCATTTGATACTGCTACGACCGCTTCATCTTGACCGACTACACGGTTATGTAAGAACTCTTCCATGTGTAAGAGTTTTTCACGTTCACCTTGTAGCATTTTTGCAACAGGAATACCTGTAGCTGCACTTACCACTTCAGCGATTTCATTTTCAGTGACTTTGGTACGAATCAGTTTCGGCTCTTCATTCACCTCCGCAATTTCTTCTTCATTCAAGCGTTTTTGCAACTCAGGAATGACTCCATATTGCAAACGGCTCGCTTCTGCTAAATCACCTTCACGTTGTGCTTTTTCAAAGGCAGTACGTGCTTTATCTAACTCAATTTGAGCTTGATTCGTTCCGTCAACCAGACGTTTTTCCGCAATCCACACTTCTTCCAAATCGCTATATTCTTTTTGAACTTCAGCAATTTGTTTCTCCAAATGCTCAACTTCAGCTTTTGAGACTGAATCTGCATCTTTTTTCACCGCTTCAAGTTGCATTTTTAACTGAATTAAACGGCGATCTAAACGGTCAAGTGGCTCAGGTTTTGAGTCAATTTCCATTTTGATTCGTGATGCTGCTTCATCAATCAAATCAATGGCTTTATCTGGCAACTGACGGTCTGTGATGTAACGATGCGACATTTTTGCCGCAGCAATAATTGCAGAGTCTAAAATTTGCACACCATGATGGGTTGCATATTTGTCTTTTAGACCACGTAAAATCGCAATGGTGTCTTCCACGCTCGGTTCATCAACAATCACTTTTTGGAAACGGCGTTCTAATGCCGCATCCTTTTCGATATATTGACGGTACTCATCTAAGGTGGTTGCACCTACACAGCGAAGTTCGCCACGTGCCAACGCAGGTTTAAGCATATTCCCTGCATCCATTGCACCATCACCTTTACCTGCGCCAACAAGCGTATGTAATTCGTCAATGAAGAGAATGATCTCGCCATCATATTTGGCCAAATCTTTTAGAACTGCTTTAAGACGTTCTTCAAATTCACCGCGGTATTTTGCACCTGCAAGCAATGAACCAAGGTCGAGTGAAAGTACACGTTTACCTTTCAGACTTTCAGGAACTTCGCCATTGACGATACGCTGTGCTAAGCCCTCAACGATTGCTGTTTTACCCACACCCGGCTCACCAATCAGTACGGGGTTGTTTTTACTACGGCGTGATAAAACCTGAATGGTACGGCGAATCTCTTCGTCACGACCAATGACCGGATCTAGCTTACCTTCTAATGCACGTGCATTGAGGTCTAAGGTATATTTGTTGAGTGAATCACGTTGATCTTCGTGGTTATTACTCATGACTTGTTCACCGCCTCGTATTTGTTCAATTGCACTACGTAATTTATCTGTCGTTACGCCTACACTATTTAATAAGGTTTTGGTTTTACCCGTTTCAGCTAAACCGAGAATCACCCAATCTGTAGAAAGAAACTCATCTCCAGCTTTTTGCGCAAAACTATCGGCTAAATTTAGCGCTTTGACTGCTTCAGGATTTAGGTTGATGTCCCCTGTAGGCGTCGCAATGGTGGCGGTATCCTGTAGGGCTTGCTGAAGTTTGGTTTTTAACTCAGGAAGATTAGCACCTGCCTGTTGTAACAAGCTTTGGTTCGAAGGCTCTTCAAGCAATGTCGAAAGAATATGGATTCCTTCAATGGCTGTATGGTCTTTCCCCATTGCTAAAGATTGGGCATCGGATAATGCTTGCTGCAAACGGTTTGTGAATTTTTCGAATCGCATTCTTGTTATTCCTCACAACAAATTCTGTACTTGAAGCATATATGGGAGTCATATTTAAAATTTCAAATACATTTTTTAAATATTTTTCAATGAGTTAATTTTAAGATAAAGATAAATCTCAATTATAATATTGGTATAAATAGAATACTTTTCAAGTCATTTATTGAAGAATTTAGTACTTTATTATATTGTTTAAATACATATGTATTTTTAGGCAATTTTCTTGTCAACTCAACTGAC
Organism: Acinetobacter sp. YH16042; assembly: GCF_013417245.1. NCBI lineage: Bacteria > Pseudomonadati > Pseudomonadota > Gammaproteobacteria > Moraxellales > Moraxellaceae > Acinetobacter > Acinetobacter sp. YH16042. The sequence goes on along the minus strand of NZ_VPEJ01000009.1, from coordinate 32,133 downwards.
TTTCTGACAATAAAATTCAATGATTTTCCATTTGCTTAAATAATACAAATGTCAAAAAAGCCCACATTTACATGCAGGCTTTTGCTTAATCCACTAAAAAGTTCAGCTTAAGGTGCAGGATTTGGCTGTTGGCGATGAATAGCTTCAATCCCTTTTAAAATGTCTTCTGATAAATTCACCTCAAAAGCATCAATATTTTCTTTCAACTGATCTAGATTTGTCGCACCAATAATTGTACTGGTAACAAAAAATTGCTGCTTAATAAATGCTAGTGCTAACTGTGTCAACGTTAAACCATGCTGTTCAGCCAATTGTGCATATTGTTCTGTTGCCCATTCACTCTCCGCATTTGAATAGCGGCTGAAGCGTGAAAATAGTGTCACTCGAGCATTGGCAGGACGTGCACCATGACGGAATTTACCTGTTAGATAACCAAATGCTAAAGGTGAATATGCCAATAAGCCCACGCCTTCGTAGTGTGCAATTTCAGATAAACCGATTTCATAAGTACGATTCAACAAACTATATGGATTTTGCACACTGACAATTTTTTCTAAACCATGCTTTTCTGCAAGTTGTAGGAATTTTAACGTTCCCCATGGCGTTTCATTAGATAGTCCAATTGAGCGAATTCGACCTTTTTTCACCTCATGACTTAAAGCAACTAATGTTTCTTCTAAATTGGTAATAGTTTGCGTACTGTTTGCTTCGGCATTGCCATAACCCAATTTACCGAAAAAGTTGGTTGGACGTTGCGGCCAATGCAACTGGTATAAGTCAAGATAATCTGTTTGTAAGCGCTGAAGAGAATGATCCAGTGCAGACTCAATTTCCGAAGCAATAAATTTAGTTTGCCCGTCACGAATATGACTACCGCCTTGTGACGGCCCTGCAATTTTTGAAGCTAAGATTAATTTATCACGTCCACCGCGAGCTGCAATCCAGTTACCAATAATAGTTTCAGTTGAACCTTGGGTTTCAGGTTTCGGTGGGACAGGATACATTTCTGCAGTATCCCAAAAGTTAAGACCACGCTCTAAAGCATAATCCAGTTGCTCGAAAGCTTCTGCTTGGGTGTTTTGTTCACCAAACGTCATAGTGCCTAAACAAATTTCTGGAACTAAAATTCCGCTATGTGCCAATGGTTTAAATTGCATGCCACAAATTCCCTCTTTATTTTAAATATCAATATATAAGTCACGAAGTAGCTTACCTAAGATATCGGCTTTGTTTAAATCATAATTTTCTGTTTATTTGTCAAAAAATGTGAGAAAAGCTTGTTCAGATATAATAGTGAGAAATGAATAGACATAAAAAAAGCAAACCCCTGAGTTTGCTTTTTTTTATTTAGAAGAATGATTATTCTTCGTCGTCAAATTCGTCAGAAGCCAATTGACTTTTATCTTCAAGCGATGCATCAAAAATTAGAATCGCTTTACCATCAGTTTCAATCATGCCTTGCTCTTCAAGTGTTTTTAGAACACGACCAACCATTTCACGGGAACAACCCACGATACGACCAATCTCTTGACGAGTAATACGAATCTGACGACCATTCGGCAAAATCATTGCTTCAGGTTGTGAAGATAAATCAATTAAGCAACGTGCAATTCGACCTGACACGTCAATAAACGCAAGGTCAGTTACTTTACGCGTCGTATTTTTAAGACGGCGTACAAGCTGTGCAAATACCGCATAACTTAAGTCTGGGTATTGTTTGCTTAATTCATGAAAGTTTTCATAGGTAATCTCAGCAATTTCACATACATCTCGCGTACGCACTTCTGCAGTACGCTGTGCATTTGCTTCGAATAGACCCATTTCCCCAAAAAAGTCACCCGCATTTAAGTACGCAACCACAATTTCACGCTCATCATCTTCGCGTAAAATGATAGATACTGAACCCTTAAGAATTAAATACAAAGATTTAGATTCTGAGCCCGCATCAATGATTGTTGTACGTTTTGGGTAACGATTAATATATGCACGTTTTAATAATGCCTTCACCGACTCAGGTAACTGCCCCGGAGATAGCGCATCTGTGCTAAGTTGTGAAAAGTTTGAAGTCATGCTAACAGTTTCCGAATATGGATAATTTATAGATCGCACAAGACCTAAAGTGAACTTGTCACACGTAAGAGTTGAAATTCCTTATCAACTCAATTTATGTTAGTGTACAGGTACTGCGTAAATTTATAGCTTTTTTTAGGGACTTGCAATGCAAACTAGTGTTCATTGGCTAGAGAATGTTGCTTTTGAAGCAAAAACTCAAAGTGGTCACACTGTTATGATGGATGGATCACAAGAATATGGCGGTGAAAACCGTGGTCCGCGCCCAATGGAACTGATTTTAACAGGACTTGGTGGTTGTGCATCTTTCGATATTGTGACGATTTTAAAGAAAGCACGCCAAGACATTACTGATGTTCGTTGTGAATTAAATGCAGAACGTGCCGACACTATTCCTGCTGTATTCACTAAAATTCATTTGCACTTTGTAGTCACTGGTCATGGCGTGAAGGAAAAGCAAGTTGCAAAAGCGGTTGAACTTTCTGCTGAAAAATACTGTTCTGCTAGTAAAATGCTGATGGATGGTGGTGTAGAAATTACCCATGACTTCGAAATTTTAGAAACTGAAGATGCATAATTTATTTGTTCAATTAAGAGCCGCATAGAATGCGGCTTTTTTGTTTCAAATAATCCGCTATAGCATACATTGTATAAAGCACTGCTATATAGTCATAAACGCAGAAATATGAGCCAAAGAAGTAGCGAATATACCAAGGAAAACGAATAGCCAATCGAACAATGACCATATGGACTGGTATTTATATAAAATCAGGCATTTAGTTGAAAATATGTTTTGTAGATTAAAGCAATTTAGAGGAATAGCTACTCGATATGACAAGCTCAAAAGGAATTATCAAAGTTCTGTTGCTTTAGCCTGTATATTTTTATGGCTACCTTTATAGGGTTAATTATGAACAGTAAATGTCAACAGACCCTAATAATTTCAGATAAAAAAAAGCAGAATCATTTTGATTCTGCTTTTTGAATTTGGTAGGTTTAACCAGATTCGAACTGGTGACCTCTACGATGTCAACGTAGCGCTCTAACCAACTGAGCTATAAACCTAGAATGCGTAGAATCATATTCATTTTTATTTTTTATGACAAGCCCTTTTCTGACTTTTTTAAACTTTGCGTACAAGTTTTAAGCAAAGCCTTAAAATATTGAATATCATGAGAACTTAGCGCGATACCTACATAAATTTCCTGCTCAAATAACGTAATAACTTGTTCAAATGCCGCCCTTTCCTGTTCAGGTACATTTTCAGCCAAACGTTGTAACCAATGCCGAAAACTTTCAGAAGCCACTTTTTGCTGGCTCAAGGGTAAATTCTTAGCAAACTTGGCAATTTCTCTTTCAAGAGAGCTTAGACTTTTTCTTTTTTTCCGCAAAATCCATATAAAATATAATGCAACAACGCCACCAATACTCAATACAAGAAGTAACCCACCTGCATAAGCAGAATTTACCCCGAGCTTTTTAAACCATTGTTGCTGTGATTCAGCATTATAACCCACCACTTTGCTTTGCCATTGGTAACTCGCATAATCACTCCATACACGGACTTTTTTCAACATCGAAAATTGTTGATAGGCCCAAGTCGACTGCTGGCTCCCAAAAATTGTCCGATCTTGTTCCATATAATCCTGCATCCCCCCATCGATACGCTGCGGTGCGATCATGGCCGTCGGATCAATACGACGCCAATGTTGATTGATATAAACCTCTGTCCACGCATGTGCATCAAGTTGACGAACCTCCCAACTTTTTCCATCTGGTGCTAATTGACCACCTTGATATCCCACGACAATACGCGACGGTACGCCAACATAGCGCATCAACATTGCAAAACTTGAAGCAAAATGTTCGCAAAAGCCCTGTCTTGATCCAAATAAAAAATCATCTATCCGATTTTGCCCCAATACACCTGGGCTTAAGGTATATGCAAAGCGATTTTGTTTATACCATTGCAAAACTTCGGCAATATAACGCTCGGGATTTTGATGACTTCGCTGCCATAATGTTTGGGCCAATTGTTGTGATTGAACATCCAAGTGTTCAACATAACGAGTATTTAATTTTTCAAGCAAAGCCACATTTTTTATTTGTGGCGGCTCTGCACGTCCTAACCATTTCAGTTGAATCGGCTCCGTGCGTGCTGTTAATCGGTAGGGTGTAATTCGACCATCTTGACCTAATGCAAAACGTGCTTCATTGGGAACGGATTGCTCCAACGACATAATCCACATCACACTTGGGTCGGCAGCCAAATATTGATAATTCAATGTCCGCTTGGGTTTTAACTCGGCTGGATTCAGCTGTATAACGTTCTGGTTAAAAAAATGACTGGTCCATTTAGAACCATCATATTCATCTAATGCCATCGCCCGCCAATACAGCTCTGTACGTGGTGGCAAGGCTTGAATATCTCCAATTATACGAAAAGCCAAACTACTCGACTGTGATAACTCAGCAATATCGCCCGGAGACATGTTGTCACTGATTCCCGTTGTGGCTTTATTTTCAGGAATAGGAATGTGCCATAGAGGTGGCAGGCGTGGAAAAAAGAGAAACAGTAAAATAAAAAATGGAACAGCTAAGCCAATAAATTTTCCCACATGCCCAATATCTTGTTTAATCGCCTGTATTTCACCGCTTGAGTCTTGGCTAAAACCAACGGTCTGTAAACGGTACAACCCAATAAAACAGCTCAACAACGCCAATAAAATAACCAATGCCATGGCAAAAGACTGGCTAAACAAAAAACTACTGGCAATCACAAACATCGCAAAGTTATATAAAATAATTACATCACGACGTGTTTTTGTTTCTAAAGATTTAGCAAATAAAAATGTACTGAGTACTGCAACCCCTGCATCAACACCAATAAAGGTTTTATGGCTTATATAAATGCTAAATAATGCTGTCAATGTCAGCACATAAGTTAAAATTTTAGAAAATGGTTTTTTACTGGCGCGGGTATTGAGTAATAAAATAAGCCAAATGACTAAAAATACTAATGATGTCGCCACAGGGATATAAAGCATTTGTGCAATGAGCACCAAGGCTAAAGTGAGTAATATGGAGCGGCGTATGGTATTTTCAATCATCTCTTAAGCCTGCGCCAATAACCGTTTTGCTTCGGAAAAATGCAGTGCTCCAGTGCCTGATGCTAACTCAGCATTAGGTAAATACAGTGCATATTGATCGTGATTTTGCTCAGCCTGCTCGACCAAACCCATCATAAGACTAAGTTTTTCTTCATGACTTTGAGCTGGCATATAGTGATAATGAATCTCCAATTTCTTTAGATCTTCATATTGTTCAAAGACTTTCACATATAAGCCTTGTCCTCGTGCTGCTTGTTTCCAAGACACCGCATGAAGTGAATCCCCCGTCTGAAAACTCCGTAATTCGCGAAATTCATCAAGATCAGGTTCAAAATTTTGCTGTTGTTGCTTATTTTCAACGGAATGCAAACTGGCTTGAGGTGCAACCCACGCTGGTTGCTGTACGTACAAATACGTCCAGGCCCGAACTAAACCAAAAGGATAAACACTATAAATTTGTATTGGCGGAATCTGAAAAACACCGCGTTGGCTGGTTGTAAAATTTAATTGAAAGCATTGCTGTTGCGTATTGAACAGTAATTTATGTAGCTGATTTTCTGTTTTAATCCACAAATATCGCGCCTGTTCAACCTCTTGTTTAAAATAAATTTCGACCGAAAGTAATTCCCCAGCTTGCGGGATATCAACAACATTTATTTGAATCTGCAACGCATGAAGCTGTTTAAAAGTAATATAGAAACTAATACACAATACGGCGCTAATTAAAAAGCAAAAGCCTAAAATCAAATTATTGGCATAATTCACACCTGCAATAAAAGTGATGAAAATTAATACCAAATACAAGTAGCCTTGCTGATAGATAAAGATCAAGACATCTTTTTGAGTCAGCTGCTTGTGCTGATCGATTTTAAATCGACGTTCAATCCATTGCTGCCACATTGAAGCCAAGGTTCAACTCCTTTATTGGATCGAAACTTGTTCTAAAAGCTTAAAGGCTTCAAGATCTGACAACCCAATTCGATGAGATACCACAGCTGTAAAAACGGCTTGTACATCGTCAGGATTCACATAATTTCGCTGCTCAATCAGCGCATAGGCTTGCGCAGCTTTCTTTAAGGCTAAAACACCACGAGTAGAAAGACCATGTCTCCCCTTACGTGTCTCAGCAGCAAGATCCAAAATGTAATCCATTAAACGATCACTCAGATGTATCTGCTCGACAAACCCTTGTAGTTGTAAAATTTCTGCTTCATTAAAGATATGTGCTAATGCCGCAATCAGATCATGGCGTGAAGTTTGTTGGAGCAATAATTTCTCTGCCTGACGCGATGGATAACCTAAAGACAAACGCATTAAAAACCGGTCCAACTGGGACTCAGGTAAGGCATAAGTACCACTTTGAAATAAAGGGTTTTGTGTCGCAATCACCCAAAATGGTTGAGGCAAAGCATATCGCACACCGTCGACCGTCACATAGCCCTCTTCCATCGCTTCCAATAAAGCACTTTGGGTCTTTGGACTACAACGGTTGATTTCATCTGCCAATAAAATTTGGGTAAAAATCGGCCCAGATTTAAACTCAAAATGATGTTCTTTTTGATTAAACATATTTACCCCAATCACATCGCTGGCCAGCATGTCATTGGTAAATTGAATCCGTTGAAACTTTAATCCCGCCAAATGTGACAAGGCGCTAGATAATGTCGTTTTTCCTAAACCAGGTAAGTCTTCAAATAGCACATGCCCGCCTGCCAATAGACAAGCTAAAGCCAATTTGGTTTGCTGATTTTTATCCAAAATAATTTGGTTAATTTGTTCGAGGAATGTATTTATTTTCGGGTAAAAAGGCGCAAGGCTCTGCTCACTTAAAAGCGTTGATGTATTATTTTGTTGGCTTTTCTCTGATCCCCAAAACACCTTTTATTCCCCAATAAAAAAGTTAAATGAATGACTAACATACAGGGTTTTATTTAAAAATACAGTGTTTATCTCCAATCTATACCCAGTTCAATACTTTAAATACATACGCTTGATATTTATTGGGTATACAAAAGCGTTGTTTTCGCTTCGACTGATCACAATTCAGCAAAAAAAAAGCGTCTCGAAGAACGCTTTTTTTATTGGATTTTTAGCACAAGTCAAAGCATTAGCAAGGACACTTCTTCATGTCACCACCAGCTGATGGATAACGTGCATCTACACAGTGACGATAAAATGTTTTTGCATCCATCGCTTCCAAATCAGGATGATGTTTTGCCATATGTTCCAAATAGTTTTGGTAATCTGGCACACCCACCATCAGGCGGAAGCTTTGCTGTAAACGTTGCCACAACGTCGCAATACGTGACCAATTTTTCGGGTTCAGAATTAGATCCTTCTGCGACATAATGGTCATTTTAATGATTTTATAAATCACCGTTTTTCCACTTTTTGCAAACTTCAGGTTCATTCATATTCCCCCTATTAATGTGCTGAATTCGACGGATTAATTTCAGCTGGGTCACGGTAAATCGCTTCTGCTTCATTCACCGATGGATTTGGATTTGCCAAAGCACGACGCACCACACCAATCGCTGCAAATAACATCACAAATGCCACAATCATAAAGAATGCACAAAGACCGGCATTGATTTGATTCGACAATGCAACCGTATGCATTTCTGCCATGGTTTTCGCAGGTGCCAACAATTCATTTTTCGCAATGGCTGCATTAAAACGATCTGCCTGAGCCAAGAAACCAATCTTTGGATTTTCGTGGAAAATCTTCTGCCAACCAGCGGTCATTGAAGTAATAAACAAGAATAATGTTGGGATAATTGTCACCCAAACATACTTTTGTTTTTTCATCTTGAATAAAATCACTGTACCCAAGATCAATGCCATCGCAGCAAGAATTTGGTTACCAATACCAAATAGCGGCCATAAACTATTAATACCGCCGAGTGGATCAACCACGCCTTGGTAAACGAAGAAGCCCCAACCTGCAACAGCCACCGCTGTACCTAACAGATTTCCGAAGAAGTTATGTGAGTTTTTAACAGCAGGAATTACGATACCCACAGTATCTTGCACCATGAAACGACATGCACGTGTACCCGCATCAACTGCCGTTAAAATGAAGAGTGCTTCGAATAAAATCGCAAAGTGATACCAGAACGCCATCATTGAACGGTTATTAAAAATTTCCGTAATGATATGCGCCATACCAATCGCAAATGTTGGCGCCCCCCCTGTACGAGACAGAATCGAGTTTTCACCCACTTCTTGTGCAAGTAAGGTCAATGCTTCAGGTGTTACCACGAAGCCTAATGTACGAACTGCTTCTGCAGCGGACTCAACCGTTGTACCAATCACAGCTGCTGGCGCATTAATCGCAAAATACACACCAGGCTCAAGAATCGTTGCACAGACCAAAGCCATGATCGCAACAAAAGATTCCATCAACATGCCGCCATAACCGATCATGCGAATATCTTTTTCATTATTCACAAGCTTCGGTGTCGTTCCTGAAGAAACGAGCGCATGGAAACCTGAAATTGCACCACAGGCAATGGTAATAAACAAGAATGGGAACATTGAGCCTGCAAATACAGGACCTGTACCATCAATAAAATGCGTCACCGCTGGCATTTTCATTTCAGGCAATGCAAACATGATCCCGATTGCCAAACCTGCAATAACACCAATTTTCAAGAAGGTCGATAGGTAATCACGTGGTGCAAGCAGTAACCAAACAGGTAATACTGATGCCACGAAACCATAACCAATCAACCACCAAGTTAGTTCAGTACCTGAAAGTGTAAAGAATGGCCCCCAGTACGGATGCTGTGCAATGTCGCCACCATAGATAATCCCAGCCATCATCAGTACAAAACCAATGATCGACACTTCTGCAATTTTACCCGGACGGATAAATCGCATGTAGATACCCATGAAAATCGCAATCGGTACAGTGGCAGCGATACTGAAGACACCCCACGGACTATTGGTCAACGCTTTTACAACTACCAAAGCCAGCACTGCTAGAATGATGATCATCACGCCAAGTGCACCAAGCATCACGATGATTCCGGCAAAAGAACCCAGTTCTTGTTTTGCCATTTCACCGAGTGAACGACCATCACGACGCGTTGAGATGAATAAGACTAAAAAGTCTTGAACCGCACCGGCGAGAACAACACCCACCAAGAGCCAAATTGTTCCCGGCAAATAACCCATTTGCGCAGCAAGGATCGGTCCGACTAAAGGACCCGCACCTGCAATCGCAGCAAAGTGGTGACCAAATAGAACGCTTTTATTGGTCGGCACATAATCCAAACCGTCAGCTAAGCGATGGGCAGGCGTTAAACGTCGCTCATTCAGTTCAAAGACTTTATTGGCAATAAATAAACTATAAAAACGATATGCAATGCTATACACACAGATTGCTGCAAGGATCAGCCAAACTGCATTGACATGCTCGCCTCGACTGAGTGCTAGTATGCCGAATGAAACGGCACCTAGAATGGCTACAAACAGCCAGATAATCTTCGAAGCCATTCCTGACTTCGGTTGAATGTTTTCCATCTCAATCCCTCATAAATGTTGAAATAAATCAGCTTGATTTTTCTTGTTCGAGGTACTGCTGTTTCTTCCCTTGAAACTCTACTCCTGTTATAAGTTTTTTCATCTAATACTTTGGAATAAAAATTTAAACCAATAGGTATAAAAAAAGGGATGAATCACTTCATCCCTTTCGATAATAGTCTATTTTTAAACCATTATGCACGTTCTAAATAGTCACCAGTACGGGTGTCTACACGAACGCTTTCTTCTTGCTGTACGAATAATGGAACACGTACAACTGCACCAGTTTCAAGCTTAGCAGGTTTACCGCCACCGCCTGAAGTATCACCACGTACACCTGGATCAGTTTCAACGATTTTTAATACAACGAAGTTTGGCGCGCTCACAGTTAAAGGAACACCGTTCCAAAGCATGATTGTGCAAAGTTCATTTGAGTCATCTTTCAACCATTTAGCCGCGTCGCCCATAGCAACTTTATCAGCAGCGATTTGTTCGAAAGATTCTGGGTCCATGAAGTTCCACATTTCACCGTCGTTATACAAGTAGTTCATTTCAACTTCTTGGATGTCAGCAGCTTCTAGTGAATCACCAGATTTGAAAGTTTTTTCTAAAACTTTACCAGTTTTAAGGTTACGTAATTTTACGCGGTTAAAAGCTTGGCCTTTACCTGGTTTTACGTATTCGTTTTCCATGATTGAACATGGGTTACCGTCAAGCATGACCTTAAGGCCTGACTTGAAATCATTCGTAGAATAATAGGCCATGACTGGCTCACTCCAAACTTACTAACTTTAATCTATAGATGCTATGGGCTGTAACATGTCATTTAGCAAGTACTGACTGTAACATTGGCTGCCACATGCACATTAATGTGATATTGCGTATTCTAAATGACCAATGCACCATGTCGCAACGAAAAAATCCCCATTAAAGGGGTCAAGCTGCTTAACTTACACTCAGACATTAAAGAACTTTGTTTATACAATGCCCACAAACAGGTAAAATTGCTGTTTACTGAAACTTAATAAATGTTTCGTAGGCTTCATCCGTTGTGAGCTTTATCGGAATTATTTCAGCTTACACTTAAAAGTTCGACGCATTAATTTCAGCAATATTCCCTACTCACCTTTCTGCATTTTTTAAACAATCGGCATGATAAACTATTTATTTCAAGAGCAAAACTGGCAAACCCAATTGAGTGATTTGATTACAAATCCTCAAGAATTACTCGATGTATTAGAACTTTCGCATGATCAGTTATTATCTGGTGCTCAGTTCGCAGCAGATGAGTTTCGCCTACGTGTGCCGCGCGCTTTTGTCGAAAAAATGCAAAAAGGTAATCCGCTTGATCCGCTTTTACTCCAAGTCCTACCGCATCATTTGGAACTTGAAGAACACGCCGGTTTTGTCACCGACCCTTTAGGTGAAGAGCAGGCTAACCAACAGCCAGGGGTATTACATAAGTACAAGTCTCGTTTTTTACTGACTTTAACCGGTGCCTGCGCGGTCCATTGCCGTTATTGTTTCCGCCGGCATTTTCCCTACCAAGAAAACCTGCCTAAAAATGACGATTGGGCAAACATTAAACAATATATTGAACAACAACCCGATATTAATGAAGTGATTTTAAGTGGTGGAGACCCGCTCACACTATCAAATCGTAAACTTCAAGTGTGGATTGAACGTTTATCGACTTTGCCACAAATTAAATTTTTGAGAATTCATTCACGAGTTCCTATCGTAATCCCCAACCGTGTCGATGAAGAGCTGGTTTCTAATTTAAAAAACAGTAGGCTACGCATTATTCTAGTGGTACACTCAAATCATCCATCAGAGCTAGATGACTTCACGTGCAGCCAGCTTCAACAGCTTGTCAAACAAGGAATCACCGTGCTGAACCAAGCAGTCTTATTAAAAGGGGTTAATGATTCTGCAGAAGTGTTGGTCGATTTAAGTTACCGCTTATTCGACGCAGGTGTAATGCCATATTATTTGCATGTTCTGGATAAAGTAAAAGGTGCTCATCATTTTGATACACCAGCTCAGGATATTGATTTAATTTATAAAAAAGTTTTAGAGAACCTACCTGGTTATTTGGTTCCTAAACTTGTACGGGAAATAGCGGGCGAAAAAAACAAGACACCGCTTTTTGGGGCTTCAACTTTTTGAGTTAAATAATAAAGATGACCACGCATACTTCAGATACGTTTTACAATCCGACTGAATTAAAGCTGGATAAATTAAGCTTTTGTCCGACCAATGCTAAAGGTCTGCAAGAGTGGTTAAACGGTATTTCAATTTTACAATTGGGTACCTCATCTAAAGCTTTATTCAATGCCTTACTTGAAATCTCCGAGCTGAAATGCCAAGAGATGTTACGTTTTGATTTGGTTCAAATTTTACATCCGACTATGGAAAGTGTGCTCACAAGCTTAGAAAAACACTTTACCAATCAAAGCCTCATTACCACGGATCGTAATGACCAAATCATTGAATTGGCGATGCTTTTACGCAGTCACTTTGCCAAAATCTATATTGATATTGCCAAACGATGTAATCAGCAGCTTAATCAACAAAAGTTTTCGATTTTTTCATTCGGCCATAAAAAAAGCTTACAAACCGCTCGAATTGCATCAATCTACTATGCGTTGCAACAACTGACACTGTTGTTGTATCAACAACATATGTTGTATGCCACACCGACTGCAGGTCAATGGATTGCGGCACATCAACTGATTGAATGTGCCATTGAACACAATTTCTATCAAAGTAATGTCAATCAATTACTTGGTACCCAGCATCAAATTGCAAATATTGCCCAAGCTTATGCACAATTGATCTTGTTAGATATTTTCAATAATCATCAGATTCGCCCTGCTGAAATTCAAGGTTTGTATTTATGTAGCTTTGACTGGGCAAAATTGGTTCAAATCTTACCGAAAGAAACCACACTTTCACGCTATATTGTGGACACGAAAAAAGATCACCCACCGATTTATAACTCGAAACAAGATCGGTCTTATCAAGCCAATGTGTACATTTCAACGCAAAACTTGCTCGATCATTTGACTGAAACGCAAACTAAGAATGCCAATTATCTATCTAAAAATGAAAAGTTATTTTTAACTCCAGCGCTATATTTCCATATTCATAATATTTTGACCAACAACACTGAACGTCGTCATGAGCGTTATGAATATTCTGCGCAAATTAATATTTGCTTTAGCTTAATGGTGGCGCATTTCTATCTCTCTAAAGGTAAAAACTTCCACGAAACTTTAGATTTAGAAGGCAATTATCAATTCCACAATGAAGCCTCTTTTGTCAATTCGCATGATTCAAATATGCCAACAGGCATGACTAATGCGAAAGCGCTAGATCGTGAAGCAAAACAGATTCATACTGCTGACGTTTTAGATATTAGTGTGAATGGTTATCGCATTAAATGGACTGGCCCTACCCCTGCTAATTTAAAAACCGGCGAATTTATTTTGATCCAAGAAAATGCTCAAAGCCAATGGCGTGGCGGTGTTGTTCGTTGGATCAAACAATCGACTGAAAAAAGTTTGGAATTGGGTCTCGAAGTACTGGCTCAAGATTTGTATCCATGTTCAGCCCATATTCGTACCGACCGCAATACAACAAATCATCAACCTGCTTTATTGGTACAGACCACACAACTTGATCAAGTGTCTACGACCTTAATTTTACCTGGGGCAAATCTCTTCCGAGAGAAACAAACGATCCACCTTCGCTTAGGCAAAGAAGACATCAAAGTCTATCTCACCAAAGCGCAGTTGGTGACACAAAGCTTTATTCGCTTTGAATATGAATTATTGAATGAAGAGCAAGAAAATGTCGTTAAAGACTATATTGCGAAACAGAGCAATGAGATCAAAAATAACGACTTATGGGAAGCATTAAAGTGAGAAATCCATTACTATCCAAAAAACTAAAACGTACGGAAACTCGATTACTCATTATTGATGATAATCAAATACGTTTTAACCAGATACGTGAATTATTGACAGACAGCGAACATCAAGTTCATGCCATATTACTTGATGATTTACAAAATTTCGAAAAACAGCTGAATCTCAATTGGGACTTGATCATTTTTGGACGTGCTTATGATTTAAAATATGAACAAGCTTTAAGTTTAGTTCAACTATCGAGCCAACCGAATTTACCGATTATTTTACTTAAACCCGAAGACTATCAAGCAGAACAATATGCAAGTTTAGTCAAAAAAGGGATTTATGACATTGTCGATATTGCTGAACCTGAGAGTTTCTATTTTGGTTTAATCCGTGCTTTATCCTTTAGTCGCCTACAACAATCTCAACAACATTTAATGGAAGAGCTTGAAACGGCTCAGATTCAAACCCAGTCTTTAGTTGAAGATAGTCGTAAAGCGGTTGCAGTGATTCAAGAAGGTATTCATATTCAAGCCAATGCTGAATATCTCACTTTATTTGGTCTAAAAAATGAAGACGATGTAATCGGTCTGCCCCTGCTCGATCTATTACAACCTTCTGACCTCAATGACTTTAAACAACGCTTTAAAAAAATCAGCCAAGGACAGCTCGACTTAGGACGTTTTGATCTTGATTCGCAAAATATCGCTGTGGCTGGGCAAAACCCACTAAAACTCGAATTTATTGCCGCAGCTGAAGAAGACGCGTTACAGCTCGCAATTGAAATTGGTAGTCAAAACAGTAATGCTGTTAGCAACGCGCCAGTTGAAGCCAGCCCACAAAAACCAAAAGCATTTCAACAACTCAACCGTATCATCGGTCAGCAACCTGCCAATGTAAATGCATTAGTGCTATTTACGTTGGCTTCTTGCTCAGATGCGATTTTTCAAAAAGATTGGAATACTTATAAGAGCTATTTCACCAATATTAAAGACTTCTTGAAAGATCAAACACATGCTCCATTATTTAGTTTAGACAATGGTGCAATGGTTGCCTTATTCCAAGCGGATAATCAGCTCAAACTTGAGTCTAAATTGATTGGTCTTAACACCCTGAGCAAACCTCAATTACTCAGTGTAAATAATGAAACTTATCCATTAAATTTACGCATGGGATACAGTGTTTTAGACAGCGATATTCGTGATGAAGCACATTTTGAAACCTTTGTTGCAAAAGCCTTTAATACTGCGCTACCTACCAACCAACAAGCGCCTGAAATCGATTTAACGATTCCATTAGAAATTGATATTCCAAGTTTGGATTTTGGTACACCAGAAGCGCAAATTGCACCGATTGTCGTTAGTGATGAAGCTCCTGTTATCAAGGCCCTTCGCAACTGCTTAGAACGCGGTGAAATTCATCTTAAATATCAACAACTGTATGATAAAGAAGATTCTCATCTTTATACTTATGAAGTAACCAGCGGCTTTATTTTTGAAAATAAATGGAAAGATATCGCCCAACTGCGTGAGTTAGCTGAAGACTCAGAGCTATCCATTAAGTTGGATCGTTGGATCTTGGTTGAATCGTGTAAACAGCTACACAACTTCATCACTCAGTTCCCTGAAGCTAAATTAATCGTTAACCTGAACAAAGAAGTGCTATATAGCGACCGCACCTTCCCTGAGTTTATTTCGAAACTGATTACGATTATTCGTAGTAAATTGAAAAATCCGTTAATTTTACAATTTGCAGAAGAAGACATTCAGCTCAATATCGATGCCGCTCAAAAAGCATTTGTTGAACTTCGTAAAAATGGTGCTGAACTGGCTTTACGCAATTTTGGTCATTCGATGTTTAGTGAATCATTATTACGTCAAATGGATGTTCACTGCTTAACATTAGATTCAAGTTTGACCAAAATGCTTGCAAACGATAAGTCATGCCAAGAGCTCCAAGAAAAAATTACCACTTATCATGAAATCAAAACTGTTGAAATCATGCTACGTGAATTAAATGACATGACCCTGTTTGCCAATGCTTGGAATGTCGAAGCTCGTTTTATTCAAGGTGATTATTTCCAGAAGAAACTCGACCATCTCATCGATGTTCAGGACCAATAAAGTTCTGAACATTACCGATTTAAGGTTTATCTTTTTATCGGCACAAAAAAACGGGCATAAAGCCCGTTTTTCGTTTTGGATATTAACGTTTGATAGAACGTGACATACCAGCAAAACGTTGTTTGAATTTGTCGATACGACCGCCAGTGTCAACGCTTTTCTGTTTACCAGTGTAGAATGGGTGGCAAGCAGAACATACGTCTAGATAAATAGTTTCTTTACCAAGAGCTGAACGAGTTTCAATTACGTTACCGCATGAACATGTAGCAACTAAAGTTTCATATTTTGGGTGAATATCGGCGCGCATCGTCGATTACTCCTAAGATTTAAGAAGGTTTAGCTGTCATCGCAATTGATCACTCTTGTATCGCTACAAGGAAGGCTTAAAAAAGCAGACCAACACCATAACAGACCATTCTTTTGGCCCACCGAGACGGATACCGTCAGAGCTAAGCACAACAAGTTGGGGCAAATTATAGCTGATTTTTTAATGTTAATAAATAGATATTCAAGGCTGAATCGCTCTACTCTTTAGGTTGAGCTTGCTCTAAATATTTCTGATATTGTAATTCGACTGTACGCTGAAATTGGGCTTGATCAAAATGGTTTAATCTTTCAATAAATGCAGGACAAAACGTCGTAGCATTTACTGACTGTAATGATCTGCTCATACCCTCTAAAATACTTTGAAGCTGCTGTTTAAATTGTGCATCGACTGACAGATCAACATCTTTTGCCTTTAATGGCTCTACACCATTAAAACGGATAGCCTGAACTGCAGCAATTAATTTAAGTTTTTGCAGCTTGATAAGCCTGATCTAATTCCGTATTGATCTGTGGTTGTCGATCACGACAAAAATCTAGCATTGACTGTAGGCTGATGAGCGGCATTTTTTCAATGACATCACGGTTACTATTTAAAGATAAATCCTCTTGAGCATGAACGACTGTGTTCAAACCCAAGAATAAAATGAAGAAGCCTCTTTTAATTTTCATGATTTTTTTTCATCTATATAAGGTATTTTAAAAGGACCTATTCATCTCGCCCTATTCTTGCCCACGGCTTTGTTTTGCCCAAAGGTTGGCAATCACACCACAGACCATCAACTGAATTTGGTGAAAGATCATAATCGGTAAAACTATCATCCCCATCGGCTGCCCAATAAATAAAATTTGTGCCATGGGCACGCCGCTCGCCAAGGTTTTTTTAGAACCACAAAAGAAAATCGTCTTTTGATCAGCTCGGCTAAAGCCCAACCAACGTGGTACATATAGCGCCAATAACATAATGATCGTTAACAAGGCAGAGCACGCCACAATCAATAGGAATAAGGTCATACCACTCACTTGATGCCATAGCCCTGCCACCACTGCACTACTGAATGCACCATAGACCACCATCAAAATTGAGCCCTGATCAAATACCTTCACGATTTTTGGCATTTTCTTCATATAAGGAAACACCCAAGGACGGAGGAGCTGCCCTAAAATGAAGGGAATCAGTAATAACAGGGTAATTTGGATAATAGATGCCGTCGGATCATAGTTATGTTGTGACTGACCAAGAATAAAATAGGCCACCATCACTGGGGTAATAAACATCCCAATAATATTTGAAAATGATGCACTACAGACTGCGCCAGCAACATTACCCTGTGCTACCGAAGTAAATGCAATAGAAGACTGTACTGTCGAAGGTAAAAAGCACATAAACAAAAAGCCCCAATACAACTCTTGCCCTAACATCGGCACGAGGATTGGTTTCGCCATTAAACCCAGTAATGGAAATAATGCAAAGGTAAAAGCAAAAACTAAAGCATGTAACTTCCAGTGCATAATGCCTTCAACCACAGCCTCACGAGATAACTTTGCACCATGGAGGAAAAATAAAATGGCAATTGCAGCCGTGGTAATATAGCCAAAGATTTCTGCAGCTTGACCACTAACAGGCAAAAAAGTCGCAAGTATGACCATTACAAAAAGTAGAATGGTAAAACGATCCAAAGCCAACATTTTTAGCATAACAACATCCTGTACAAATTTCCCTTTAAAGCTCATCGGCACAAAAATGCCCAATAAGCTAAATTTACCATTGAGTAAATTTCATCTTACTGGGCCATATAAATAAAGCCAGCTTTTCTCCGATATATTCATTATTTTAAACGTTGATAGTGAGCTCAACGCAAAAAAATTTATAAATAAGAATATTCAGAATTACAGATGACTTTATATTAATGATTGCACATTAATTATTTCGTGCATTTGAGTCTTGTTGGATCAACTCAATTTTATAGCCATCGGGATCTTCAACAAAGGCAATGACGGTCACACCACCTTTCATTGGTCCTGCTTCACGTACCACGTTTCCGCCACGTGCTTTAATTTCTTCACAAGCCTTGTAGGCATCATCTACTGCAATAGCAATATGGCCATAAGCGTTACCCAATTCATAACTCTCCGTATCCCAGTTATGCGTTAACTCGAGTACGGTATGATTTTCTTCATCACCATAGCCCACAAATGCCAAAGTAAAACGACCTTCTTCATAATCACGCTTACGAAGCAAAGTCATACCGAGTACTTCAGTATAGAACGCCAATGAACGCTCTAAATTGCCTACACGTAACATGGTATGCAGCATGCGCATAATCGAGTTTCCTAAATCTATCATTATGTTTGAATACTATAGGGATTTAACATGCAAAGTTCAATTTAAGTCTAGAGCACATATACCGCCTTATTTCAAATATCCTTGTCCAAAACCGTAGACCTGCTTAGGCTATTCAACAGCTTAGAATAAAAAAGCCCACTCAAACTGAATAGGCTTTTTTTAAGTTAAATTGAATTATGAACTGGATTTCTGTTCATGTTCTCTCAATAGTTTGGCGACCCAAACCACTAAAATTAAAATCGGAATACCAATTAGAGTTGTCATCAAGAAAAAGTTTGGATAACCGATATTGGTCACAATCGTACCTGAGTAACCGCCTAAAATTTTAGGGGTTAAGGTCATTAATGAACTAAAGATGGCATATTGAACAGCTGTGAAAGAAACACTGGTTAAGCTCGATAAAAATGCAATAAATGCCGCACCAGCAAGACCAGAAGCCAAGTTATCAACAATAATCGCAAAATACAGCCACAGCGAACTATAAGGCTTAATGACCTTACCTTTGATGTCCACATTCTGTTCAGCACTTGCTAAGTTAATCGGTTGAATATCAACACCAAGCACACCCGCCATATTGGCCGATGTATTCACTTGATATGCTAAATCGACACTCTTTTTCACCACATCATTTTCTAGTAGTTGAGCCGTTAATGTTTTTTGCTTTGCTGTTTCGAGCGCTTGACCTGGAATTGCAGCACTAAAAACACCAGTTTTATCAAGCTTCGCGTCGAATGGTTTAGCATCCAAAATAATTTGAATTTTTTGACTTTCTTTTAACTCGCCTGCCAAGTATTGTCCACGGACCACGATACTATTTGCAGTCTCTTGAGCTGAAATCATGTTATCTGAAGTCACTGGCAGCAACATCATTGCTGAGTTTGAAAAAGCATTATTCAAATACGGCAAACTCACCTGTACTGGATGTTGATTCTTAGACTGATAATCCGCACTGACTTTAATATTTTGATCTGCAGCCAAGACTGCTTTTGGAATTTGAACTGCCCAAGCACCCGTGTCATCCGGCGTCGCTGTATATTGCTGCCCTGCTACATTTACAATGACATCGCTTAATGGCTGACCTGATTTGACCAGACCGATAAAAATCAAGTTTGTTGAACTTGCTAAAATCGCACCAACAAACATCAATTTCATAATGTTCATGCGCTGCGCTAGCAAACCGCCAAGGAAGCCGCCAACCAAGCTAAAAATCACACCATAGACTTTTACAGCTTCAGCAATCTGCTCTTTGGTGAAGTTTAAATCTTGATAAAACACATTAGAAATGACGCCGGCGATAATATCGGAAATACGGTAAAAACCAATAAGTAACAACAGCACTAAAGCCAGTTTTAGACCATAACGCTTAAAGAAATCTGCAACTGGATTAACCCAAGTTTCAAATGCCATCTGCTTATTTACAGCACCTGATTTCACTAAAACTGAACCGATACCAAAAGCAACCACAGCTGAACCAATAAAGCGCACAGCCTCTAAACAGAACAAGGTAAATGAATCTGAAATTTGCCACTGCTCTTTCAAACTTTCAACCGCTACACCTGAATAGATATAACTCAAGACAAAGGCAACCACGGCAGCAAAGAATACAGCGACTAAACGATAATAGTCGGTCCGTTTATAATGCTTTTGTACACGGTCAACCTGCGGCTCACGTATCGATAAAGTTGTGATAATACCGATAGCCATCACAGCAGCCATTGCAAGGTAAGTATATTTCCAAGCTTCATAAATATAGTTACCTTTGGCCGTGCCTAAATATGCAGCCAAAAATAACGCCCCTGCACCTGCCACGATCATGCCGATACGATAACCTGCATTATAGGTCGAAGCTAAAACGGTCTGCATTTCAGTTTCAGCCAACTCAATACGATAAGCATCAATCACAATGTCTTGCGTTGCGGCAGAAAAACCTAGTAATACGGCTCCAGCAGCCATTTGGTAAATATAGCTTTGTCCTAAAGCTGGGTCTGAAAATGCCATGATACAAATTGCACAGATAATGAGAACTTGAGCGATCAACAACCATGCACGGCGCCGTCCGAGTTGTTTGGTTAAAAATGGCACAGGTAACTCATCAATTAATGGCGCCCAAACAAACTTAAACGAATAGCCAAGCGCTGCCCAACTAAAAAAAGTCACTGCACTTTTATCAATTCCTGCTTCACCTAACCAAAGCGATAAACTGGAAAAGATCAGTAAAATTGGGATACCGGCCGAAAAGCCAAGAAAAAGCATAATCAGCGCACGTCGGTCTAAAAATGCAGTAAAAGCAGATTTCCATCCTGAAGCTTGTGTTGTCATGACTCAGTTATTTTTGTCAAAATCGAATGTTGCTATTCAAGCGCTTAATGACAACGGTTTCAACAACATTTATGAAATCATTGTTTTATTTTATCGATATTTCGCATGCTGTTGCTTGATCTTTGGCATTAAACCTGTATACCTTAATTACATATCTCTATTCTTTAGTTTTTTGGATTCAACAGTGACCCAGCGACTTGAACAAATTCACTCTTCTTTATCAACCACCATTAATGAAACCAACACAAAAAACTTAGCAGAAACAGTAACGACACTAAAGAGTGCTTTTGATCAACCCGAAATACAGAATACTTTAACTAAAACCCAGTTGCAGCCGCTTCAGCTGACGCATACGCCTGAGCTTAAAAAAATACCGACGTCTACCAAGCGGATCAAACCACTCAATGACTTTTTAGGACAAGATCGTGCCCGTGCTTCGGTTGAAGCTGGCATTGCATTGCCCTATTCAGGCTATAACATTTTTGCTGTAGGTACCGCAGGCTTAGGTAAGCGCACCATGATTAAGCGCTTATTACAACAACACGCTAAAAATATGCCAACGCCTTCAGACTGGGTGTATGTCAATAATTTCAAGTTTCCGCGTGAACCGATTGCGCTGAAACTTCCTTCTGGTCAAGCGACAAAATTCCAAACGTTATTACATCAAAGTTGGCAAACTATATTAAAACAGCTTGAACGTCGCTTCACCGCAGAAACCTATCACAATCGCATTGAAATGATTCGCCAACATGCTGGTGATGAACAACATCTTGCTTTAGTTGAATTAACCCGAGAAGGTGAAGAGCTCGATCTTAAACTGATTTCTCAGGATGATGATCATTGTTTCGTTCCCGTGCATTTGGTCGATAACAAATACCAAGAAATGTCCAAAGAAGACATCAATGCACTAAGCAGTAAACAACGAGCTGAAATTGCGTCAAACGTCCGTTATATGGATAAAAAACTTGAACGCCTTGGTCTACATCTTGGTGATCTTGAAGATGACGCACGCGATAAAGTTCAGGTTTTAAACCGTGAAATTGCTAAACAAGTCGTCATGCCGCGTATTGATGTAATTCAAAATAAATTCAGCATGGTTGAAGGCTTGGAAGATTATCTGAAGCAATATGCAGATGACATCATTCAAAATGTTGAGTTTGTGCTTGAGCAAGAAGAAGATGACTTTACACCTGGCCTATTTAACCGCGTGCCATCTCGCTACCAAGCTAACATTATCGCCACACACAAACCAAATGCTGGTGCGCCAGTTATTTTTGAAGATTTCCCAACCCATTACAATTTGCTAGGTCATGTCGAACAACTGACCCAAAATGGCACCATCACCACAGACTTTACGTTAATCCGTCCTGGTGCATTGCATAAGGCCAATGGTGGATTCCTCATCTTGGAAGCTGAACAACTTTTAGAGCAGCCTTATGCATGGCAAGGTCTAAAACGTGCATTAAAGTCAGGACATTTAAAGCTATCTTCACTTGAACATATGCTTACATTGACAGGCAGTATTTCGATTGAGCCTGAAGCTATTGATTTAAATATCAAAGTGATCCTGCTTGCTGAACCTGATATTTATTACGATATTTTAGAACTCGAACCAGAACTGGGCAGTGTCTTTAAAATTCGTGCCGATTTTACCGATACATTACAACGTAATGACATTAATGAGCAGGCATATATGCAGCTAATTGCTGATTATGTGCAAACAGACAAACTTCTGCCGTTTGACCGTACAGCACTTGCTGCACTGTTAACTGATTCAAGTCGTCAAGCTGAAGATCAAAGCTCTTTGTCATTACATGCCCTCACCTTAGGTGATTTGATTCGTGAAGCACATCATCATGCAGCACTTGCTGGCGATAAAATGGTGACAGAAACACATATCAACACCGCTCTTGATCATCGTAAATACCGTCTAGGCTACTTACGTGAATTATATTGGCAAGATCTCAGTCGCGGTACACAGTTAATCGAAACCAAAGGTCATCGATTCGGGCAGATTAACGCCCTCTCTGTGATTCAATATGCTGATGTTGAATTTGGTTTACCGTCACGTTTAACGGCTTCGGTTTATCAAGGTGGCGGCGATATTTTAGATATCGAGCGTAGTGTAGAACTCGGTGGTTCTCTGCATGCCAAAGGCGTCCTGCTGATGTCGAGTTTCTTAAAGGCACACTTTGGTCGTGAACAAATTTTACATTTTTCTGCTGCCCTTGCCTTTGAGCAAAGCTATGGCCAAGTAGATGGCGACAGCGCAACTGTTGCAGAGCTTTCAGCTCTTATTTCCGCTATTAGCCAATTACCGATCGATCAATCATGGGCAATCACTGGCTCAATGAACCAATTGGGTCAAGTTCAACCGATTGGTGGTGTAAATGCCAAGATTGAAGGCTTCTATGATGCATGTAAATTACAAGGGCTAACAGGCAAGCAAGGTGTGATTATTCCACGCCAAAATATGCAGCACTTAATGTTACGCAAAGATGTGATTGAAGCTGTGCAACAAGGTCAATTCCATATTCACGCCATAGATACCATTGACCAAGCTCTAGAAATTTTGATGGCGCGTCCAGTAGGCACTCTTGATAAAAAAGGTCGTTATAGCAAAGGCTCAATCTACGCTGCTGTCATGGAGCAACTTGAATACTGGCAAGCGATTGAAGATGGTGCTGAGTTTGAGGAAGAAGAGCCAAAGAAAAAGAAAAAAAAGAAGAAGTCAAAAAAGGACAAAGATAAAAAGGCAAAGAAGTCTGAAGCTCAAGACAGTACTGCTAAAAATGGGACTCCTGAAAACGAGCAACGTGTTGAAGAAAGTCCGACTGAAGACAATCCGTCATAAATCTTCGATGAGTTTATTCATTTGTTGATTTTTCCACCATTCATTACACTTTAAATGCCTTTGAAATGGTGGAAAACGCATAAACTCCGATTTTTTTGATAATTAAGTCATAAAAAAAGCGCCTTAAAGGCGCTATTTTTATCTGTATCCAATGATTAAAATCATCAAATACACATCCAATTAAGCTTCAGGAGCTGGGCTATATTGTTCAACTAAAGGTTGTAATTCACCTTTTTGGAACATATCAAGCATAATGTCGCTACCACCAATCAATTCACCATTGATCCATAATTGTGGGAAAGTCGGCCAGTTTGCAATTTGTGGAAGAGTTGCGCGAATATCTTGATTTTCAAGAATATTTACATAAGCAAATGGACGACCAATTTGACTGAGCGCTTCTACTGCACGCGCAGAGAAACCACACTGTGGAAACTGTGGAGTGCCTTTCATGTAAAGTAGAACTGCGTGTTTAGCAATTTGGTCACGAATTAACGCTTCTGTATCGCGTGCTTGTTCAGTCATTGATATATCCTCAATAAATCTGCTTCGCATTATACCCAAAACTGAGTAAAACAATATGACTAAAGCAATATTTCACGTTTTATTTACATTTCAGCTTTTCAAGTGAGTCATATTTTGCTTATATAGACCTCTTGATGCTCATATATATATGGCGTCTCCTCTATATTATTTCAATCACCTGACAAATTAGAGTTAGTCATGAATAACATTACCCTTGCCCCAGTACAAACTGATCAACCATCGCACTTGATGCCAGTATTTGGCCGCCAACCGATCAGCTTTGTCCGAGGTCAAGGTGCTCACCTGTATACCGCAGATGGCACAGAATACTTAGACGCACTGACAGGGATAGCTGTTTGTGGTTTAGGTCACTCACATCCTGCAATTACAGCTGCAATTGCTGAACAGGCAGCGACCCTCATTCATACCAGTAACTTATTTGAAGTGCCTTGGCAAACGGCTGCTGCGCAAAAATTAGCTGAAGTTGCGGGTATGGAAGAAGTTTTCTTCTCAAATAGTGGTGCAGAATCAAATGAAGGTGCAATCAAAATTGCACGTAAATTTGGTCATATGCAAGGTGTTGCAAGCCCTAAAATTATCGTTGCTGATCATTCTTTCCATGGTCGTACCATGGCAACCTTATCTGCAACAGGTAACAAAAAAGTTCAAGAAGGCTTTGGCCCATTGGTTGAAGGTTTTATCCGTGTACCTTTCGGTGATATTGAAGCAATTGAAGAAGCTGCAATTCACCACCCAGACATCGTAGCGATTTTGGTTGAGCCGATCCAAGGCGAAGGTGGCGTCAACACTGCTCCTCAAGGTTTTAGCTATTTAGAAGATATTCGTCGTATCTGTAACCAACACAACTGGTTAATGATGCTTGATGAAGTGCAAACAGGTAACGGCCGTACTGGTAAATACTTTGCATATCAACACACCAATATTATTCCTGACGTGCTAACTACAGCTAAAGGTCTGGGTAATGGCTTCCCTATCGGCGCAGTCATGACTCAAGGTCGTGGTGTTGGCATTTTAACAGCGGGTAACCACGGTTCAACTTATAGCGGTACAGCATTAGGTTCACGTGTGGTTTATACCGTGATTGATACCATTCAAAAAGAAAACCTTGTTGAAAATGCTGCAAATATGGGGGCGTATCTTGTTGAGCAATTCACAGAGCAACTTTCAGAGCAAAACGTGACTGTTCGTGGTTTTGGTTTGATGGTCGGTATTGAATTACCAAAAGCATGTGGCGAACTTGTGAATATTGCTCGTGATGAGCATCACTTGATTATTAACGTAACAGCAGGCTCAGTGATTCGTTTATTGCCTACGCTGAATATCAATAAAGAACAAGCGGATATCTTGATTGAACGCATTGTTAAAATGGTGAAAAACTTTCTAGCGTAATTTGTGCCGAAAGTAAAAAAAGCCGCTGATTGCGGCTTTTTTTATATCTTTTTAAACCTTTTTTGTTTTTATGAGGCTTCTTGGTATACACGTCCGCCTGGTAATTGACTGAAATACAATTTTAATGCATCTAGGCAACGATGAATCTTGGTAGGCTGTTGATCACGTTTAGACATCACAGCATATAGAGTGAATGATGGTAAGCGCCATTCTGGTAAAACTTCAACAAGAGAACCGTTTAATAAGTCTTTTTGCGTATCTAGATATAATATTCTTGCAATGCCATGTCCTTGTTGGCACATTGCTTTTGCAGCAAATACATTATTTGTTGTAAATCGGGAATGCACATCCAATGCAACATGCTCTTTCGTCACTGCATTTTCAAATGCAAAATGCTGAAAGTTTTTAACCAAATTTATTTGAACCATATCATGATTTTGTAAATCTTCTGGTCGTGTAATTAAACTGGTTTGGTTGATATAGCTTGGTGCAGCAACGAGAACTTGTTCAACATGTGCCAATGGCACCACATGAAACTGTTGATCATCAATTTTTGAACTCATGCGTAGCGCAATATCAATGCGTCCATCAATTAAGTCAATATATTGATTATCTGCTTCTAGATGAACGGATAAACCACGATGTGCCGACATCCAATGTGACAATGCAGGAATCACATGATTCGCACAAAGTTCTGGTGTTGATGCAATACGTAATTCACCGACTAAGTCGTCACGAAGTTCATTGATACGAATTTTGCCGCGCTCTGCGGCAGATAGCATCTCTTGGCAACTATGAAAAAAAGCTTGTCCAGCTTCTGTCAAACTCAACTTACGTGTTGAACGATGTAAAAGAATGACTTCCATATCCTGCTCTAGTGAGCGGATTTGCTGACTCACGGCACTCGTGGTAATACCTAACTCACGAGCAGCACCGCTAAACGAATTTTTTTCCACAACGCAAGCAAAGACACCCATTGCTCGAAGTTGATCTAACATAAATTTCCCTCATAAACTTATGAGAAGCTTCATCTTTTGATAAAAGCAACTCATTGTATTATACGGGGATATTTTGCTTTTGCATTATATATTTAATTATTTGGTAAAACTGCAGTTGGATTGATTGGTTTACCATCTAAACGCACCTGAAACTCAAGCATCGTACGGTTTGTACCCGATGAACCCATCTCACCAATTTGCTGCCCTGCTTTCACAGTATCACCACTTTTGACATTCATTTTACTGTTATGTGCATATGCGGTGATATAGCCATTAATATGCTTCACCAAAATTAAATTGCCGTACTCTTTAAGACCATCGGCGGCATAGACCACTTGACCATCAGCTGCTGCAAAAATAGGATCACCTGTATTACCTGCGTAACGTGTTCCTTTCACATTCGATGCTAAATTATAGCCTTGTAATACCGTAGGACGCGATACTGGACTCACCCAACGTAAACTTGAAGAACTGACCACTGGCGTTGGAACTGTAGTTCGCGTCACTGTCGATGGAGTGGTTGAAGCTTGAGTCACGGGCGCTGTTTGCGTTGGCATTGCAATCGTTTGGCGTTGAATTGGTGCCGCTTGAGTCATGGCTTGCGTAGACGTTGTACGACGTGAGCCGCCATTTTTAAGGCGAATGGATTGTCCAACATAGATGCGATAAGGCTGCGCAATATCGTTCATTTCTGCAATGCTGACATAGCTCAAACCATAGCGAGCGGCAATGCCACTTAAAGTATCTCCCGAACGAACTGTATAATAATCCGGAGCAGTCGCATAACGGGTCGCATTATTAATTTGTGGTTTTGACGCACAGCCAGTCATGACCAAAGTCGTAACAACCGCAGCAGATAAAACAAGGGTCTTAAATAATGCTGCAGGAGCGGTAATAACGCGATATTGTGACACCAGGGACATCATCTTCCTCACTAATAATTCAAATATAGTCATTATGAATGGGCTAAGATTAGCAAAAATCCACTCTAAAAAAGTTGCGGCATAACCATTTTCACAAAGTTATAACATTAATACTTAAGATTTAGATAACTCTGAGTGCAAGTTATTCAAAATCTCATAGTTTGTAGCATCCATTTGTATAGGCGTTACACTGACATAACCATTTGCCACGGCAAAGAAATCTGACTCGATATCGGTTAAGCCTTTTTTAGGCTCTGCCACAGCCTCACCTGCCAAGCCAATCCAATAGACTTGACGACCACGCGGGTCTACATGACTGGTAATCGGTTTGGACTGTAAACGTCGCCCTTGATAGGTCACTTTAGTGCCTTGAAGTTCAGCGACATCTGGAATATTGATATTAAAAATATGTCGTGCAGGTAGCGCAGGTAAGCCATTGGCAATAAAGTCATGCACCCATTGTGCAGCTACGGCATAATCTTCAGGGTTGTTATAACTACGCACATTCGGCCCAGCCAAAGACACGGCTAGCGCAGGTTGTTTCATTAGACGACCTTCAAATGCGGCACCGACCGTCCCTGAATACAGCACATCATCACCCAGATTTGCGCCGCTATTGATCCCACTCACCACCAAATCAAATTCAAAATCGAACAGACCATTCATTGATAAATACACACAGTCCGCAGGTGTGCCATTTACCGCCCACATATTTGGTGCAATTTCGACAGGTCGTAATGGTCGATCTAAAGTCAGTGCACTTGAAAAACCACTGCGTTCACTTTCAGGTGCAACAATCACCACACGACCGAGAGGACGCAATGCATGTGCTAAAGCTTGGATACCGGGAGCAAAAACGCCATCATCATTGGCAATTAATATATTCACAACTAAATTTCCATTACTAAAAAATTAAAAATGACTCGCAAGAACATTTTATTGAAATATATGAATAATTATATATATTTACATTTCAACATCCAGCATAAATGTGTGTGTACAAAATGAATAAAACCGTAGCACTTCGTGGTTTATTGGGCTTTGCTCTAGCAGCTTGCATGACTCAAACTGTGGTCGCAGACAATGACTTCACTCAAGAAGAAGCCAATACCATCGTAAAAGAAGACATTGCATCTGCACAAGTCATGTTAGAAGTATGCCCTGCGATTATTGGTCAAAATGCAAAATTTGATGCCAACATTCAAGCACTCACTAAAACATATCTTGCTGATTATTCTGATAAATCAATGACTTTAGAAAAACTACAGTCTGACAGCGAATATAAATCAGTTCTTGAAGAAGCACGTCAAGCTGCTAAAGAAACTGATAAAGCTGAACAAAAATCAGTTTGTGATGACGTTTTAAATTATGAAGGTTAATTGATCATTCAGATTTGGACGCCCTCTCAATAGGTTAGTCCTAATTGCATCAAACCTGCCAAAAAAGGATGACGCTTTATAGCCTCATCCTTTTTTCTTTCACAATGTATTGATTTTTAAACAGCTTCAATACAATTTTCTACTGATCTCTACCCAAAATATGATTAAGCTAGGCAAATAAATGTTAGCTATTTGATATCTTTTAAGTTATTTCACAGGTTATTTAAATGAAAAACTCTTTTGTAAAATCTCTTTGTGCCCTTAGCCTTTCTGCTTTTGCGTTCACTACCATGTCTGCACATGCCGCAGATGAAAAAATTGAAGTGACACCTACACCTCAAGTGACCAGTCAAGAACTTGCAGCTATTTATGTACTTTCTGAAGTCTGTCCAAAACTGGTGAATGACAAAGATCAGCCGAAGTTTGAAGCGGGTTATGCAAAATTAGCCAAAGAATATATGCCGAATGAAAAGTACCCTGTAAATGCTTTACAACAGCTCAGCAAACAAAAAAGTTTTAAAGAAGCTTTAAAAGAAGCGCAGTCTGATGCGAAGAAAGCTGGTGACAAGAAAAATGGTGCGATTTGCAAAGAATTGACTGCTTACAGCAAATAATACCAATTGGTTACAATACTTTTAAAATAAGCGCTTGCACCCCATAGCAGTCCGCCTAGCTTTGTCCTAAAATGCTAGGCTCTTTGTGCTTATACCTAAGTTATTGGAACCACCCAGAATGACCCGAAAAACCGCCCTTGCCGCATTACTACTTGCACCTAGTTTTTCATTCGCGGCAACTGTCCTTTCTGCACCACCTGAATTAAATAATAAATCTTATGTGCTGATGGACTATGAGACAGGGCAAATCCTTGCTTCTAAAAATGAAAACGAAAAATTAGCTCCTGCTTCAATGACAAAAATGATGACCAGTTACATCATTGAGCAAAAGTTATTAAGCGGTGAACTAACTGAAAATGAAAAAGTACGTATGAATGAGTCGGCTTGGTGTCGCGGCAGCAGCACTGAGTCATGTATGTACGTTCCGCTCAACGGTACTGCAACTGCATTAGAAATGTTACGTGGCATTATCATTCAGTCGGGTAATGACGCTTCTAAAGCTATGGCAGAACATATTGCTGGCAATGAAGGCACCTTTGCCCACATGATGAACCAAGAAGCGAAACGTATTGGCATGGTGAATACTCAATTCATCAATGCGACAGGTATGCCAGCTGAAGGTCATTTCTCGACTGCCAAAGATATGGCGACTCTTGCGCAACATATCATTCATGACAGTTCAAAATACTATCCGATCTACTCTGAAAAAGAATTTACGTTCAATGGCATTAAGCAAGGCAACCGTAATGCCCTGCTTTATACTGACCCAAGTGTAGATGGTTTAAAAACTGGTCATACTGAAGAAGCTGGCTACTGCTTAACGACTTCAGCTAAACGTGGTCCTTTACGTTTAATTTCAGTGATCTTTGGTGCGCCAAGCATGAACGAACGTGCATCTCAAACACGTGAAATTTTAGCTTGGGGTTATGCAAACTTTGAAACTGTAAAAGTTCAACCTGCTAAACAAGTGCTTGCAAAAGCAAAAGTTTGGTACGGTAAAGACAATGAAGTTCAAGTAGGTCTAGCTGAAAACTTTAACGTGACGATGCCTAAAGGCGAAGCGAACGCCATTAAAACTCAATTGGTTGTTCAACCTAAATTGACTGCTCCTTTAAAACAAGGTCAAGTGGTTGGTAAATACGTTGCAACGCTCAATGGTAAAGTCATTGCTGAAAAACCACTTGTTGCTCTACAAAATGTAGAAGAAGCTGGTTTCTTTGCAAAAATGATTGATCACATCAAGCAATTCTTTAGCAACTTATTCTAAGTTTGATGAAAACTCGATATTAAGACTAAAGTGAAAGCATCTAGATTTCGGTCTAGGTGCTTTTTTATTTTATACTGCCTAAAAACCTGTAGATGACTTTCCTATGAGCCAAAACATTCGCCCTTATTTAGACACTGCCCCACGTATTGATGACTCTTGCTATATCGATGAAATGTCCGTGGTGATTGGCGATGTTGTATTGGCTGAAAATGTCTCGGTATGGCCATTTGCGGTGATTCGTGGTGATGTAAACCATATTCGTATTGGTAAAAACTCTAATGTGCAAGATCACTCAATGTTGCATGTGAGTCATAAAAAAGCCGATAAACCTGAAGGTTCTCCACTGATTATTGGTGAGGATGTGACGATTGGTCATCATGTGAAATTACATGGTTGTACCATTGGTAATCGTGTTTTAGTCGGTATAGGTACGATTATTTTAGATGATGTAATTGTTGAAGATGATGTGATGATAGGCGCTGGTTCACTTGTTCCACCCAATAAAGTTCTAGAAAGTGGTTATTTATATGTCGGTAGTCCTGTTAAAAAAGTCCGCCCACTGACGGATAAAGAAAAAGCATTTTTACCGTATTCAGCGCAAAATTATGTGAAGGTTGCGGGGAATTATAAATAAAATAAATTTTGCATAAGATGTTTTATATAAATATAACTAATACATGTAACTGCCAGGCCTTGATAAGAAAATTAGTAACACTTTACGGTCTTTGCAACATCTTAGCTTAAATTCGATCAACTATTTCCAAAGTACGAAATAATATATTTTGGAAACAGTTGACGAGAATTTATATAAAATATTAAGCAGATTGGTTTATAGTATTATCTCTTAAATTTTTCTGCTTGACAGTTTCTTGAATTTCAGCAATCAGCTTTTCTTTAAATCGTTGCGATTTAGCTGTTTTATTATTCCCTCCATTCTCTAAGTACAACCTCCTAGTTATAGCAATAGCTTCCGACATATTTTCTAAAACGGAATCTTCATCAACTTTATCAATGCTATTTATATTTGGCTTGTGATTTTCAACAGTTAAACAAATTGAAGCATATAAAATATGAAATTTAATATCTGAGCTCTGATTGGACTCTAATCCCTCAATGTTTCTGTATAGCTCTTCAATTTTTTTACCAATGTGGCTTACTAAATAAAAAACATTTAATGGAGTATGTTCTGAGTATAGTAAATTATAAGAACTTTCATCATCTAATAATGATGATGGTCTTGCTCGAGCATAGTCTGGTTTTTGCATTAGTACAGAAATCAAACATTGGGACATAAAAGGGATACTAAGTTGTCATTAAAAAGTAAACATGTATTCTTTTCCGAATTGGTTTGATACTTTCTCCACCCATTGCTCTATTTTATCAGCTGTCATGACTTGAAAATCTCGCCAATAATATTTCATCTGCTTCC
>NZ_VPEJ01000099.1:0-1972 GCF_013417245.1 Acinetobacter sp. YH16042 | reverse complement strand
ATCACGTATTTTTCCGCCCCCCCTCTCGTCCCGCTATTACTTTATCGGCTGTTTTAGCTTTAAACATATCAAGAATTTAATAATAAAAATTATTTTCAATACGCTCTAACGGCAATTGCTGTAATTGAACATTTCCCCGCTAACAGAAATTTACCTACAAAGCATTTTTCATTAATGACTTTAAAAATTATAAGCTCGAAATTCATATTAATTGTTTTTTTAGATTATCTTCATGTTTTTTATTGATTTCAATAATATTTGTTTTTTATTTACTATATGATCCGTACAGCAAGTAAATCATTTTTAATGAGATACTTATCACATTTTTTTGGGAAAATAAAAGCTGATTTTTAATTAAGCCAATTTTTTAATTGGAGTAATTTAGAGTAAAGTATCTAATTTTTTCTAAATAAATTATGTACTTGCTTGTTTAATGAGCGTATATTTCCTCGCCTACTTTGATCAAAAGTTCATCCACTTTTTAAGGTTAGGCTGAACTTAAATATTGGATTCAATCTCATGAAAAAAATTACATATGTTTCTTTGCTCATTTCATCTGTACTTGGCTTTTCTGCAGCACAAGCAGCTACTGCCCCAACACAGAACTTTGAAGTGAAATTAACAATCAATGAATCGTGTGAATTTAATTCAGCTACAGATATTGATTTCGGAAGTTTAGATCGTTCAACCGACGTAAACCGTACCCAAACAGGTAAATTAACAGCTACATGTACCATTGGCACACCTTATAAAGTGGTACTGGATAGCGAACGTCAAATGAAGCATAAATCTGACAGTACTTCTGTCGTGGCTTATGATTTATTCCAAGATACCGGTGCACAAAAGATCTGGGGTAAAACAGTTGATCAAGCACTAGAGCAAACCGGTACAGGTAAAGCACAAGAGTTGCCTGTCTATGCGAAATTAAAAGGCAACACAAATGTTAAGGCAGGTGTATATACTGATGTTGTGACTGCTAAAATTACTTACTAATTAAGTTATAAGTAAACAAGGAGAGGCTATTGCAAGGTATATTTGAAAAAATATTAAATCGTCAGCATATCTATATGGTGACTCTTTTAGCTTCTTCCTTTTGTTCTTTAGCACAAGCAGCTAGTCTACAAGTATCTCCCATCCTTGTAGAGTTTTCTTCCCAGGAAAAAGCAAAAGAGCTTTGGCTTACAAACACGGGGAAAACAAATATTCGTGCTCAAGTACGTATGCAAGAGTGGACTCAGCTTAATAACCAGGAAATTCTAGAACCGACTAAGAAGCTTATTGCAAGTCCACTTATTACTGAAATTAAACCTGGTCAAAGACAATTAGTACGCTTGATTAAGCCAGCCAATACTAATAGTACTCAGGAGCAGGCATTTCGAGTACTGGTAGATGAGTTGCCAGGAAGTAGTTCCGAGCAAAATAACTCGGGTTTAAATATTTTATTGCAATACTCAATTCCTGTTTTTTATAAGTCTTCGCAACCTCATAAAATTACTCAAGGTCTAACCCCGCTTGATAATATTCAGTTTAAATATACGAACGGCCAGATTTCAGTGTCGAACCGTTCTAGTTCCTATTTACGCTTAAGTCAGTTGAGTTATGTATCCACGACAGGAAATATCGTACCTTTGATATCTGGATTGATGGGTTATGTTTTGGCAGGACAAACGATGTCTTGGAACTTACCGATCAGTCTTCCAGATAATGGTGCAGGAAAGTTTCGATTAGTTATTAATTCTGATATTAATCAACAGGTTATTCCTGTAAATAAATAAATACTTGATATGATTAGGGCTAATTACTTGAGTGTAATTTTGCTTGGACTTCTTTATGTACAAGAGGGAATAGCAAATGAAGTGACTTCTCAAGAAGTAGATTCGACCATTCAACAGGAACTTTTTTTAGATGTTATTTTAAATCAATATAACCAAAATATGCTGGGTGATTATAGCTAAAAAGAGGATGAGATTAC
>NZ_VPEJ01000098.1:0-1978 GCF_013417245.1 Acinetobacter sp. YH16042 | reverse complement strand
GTGGGGAGAGGTGCAAGACCTTTAGTCCTTGTCTGCATAGTTTGCAAAGCTATGTGCGGATACGACCGATATACGTGGCTCCGAAGCCAAAAGAATATGCGGTAAATCGGCAATACTTAAAGGATGCGTCATTTTTTTAAATGACCGCCTTTAGGGAGAGTATTGCCGAAACTCTCTCAACCGTTTCCAAAGCCAAAGCACGAAGTGCGACGCTTTGGGGGCGAGTTGAGAAGTTGAGAGCATTTGTTTTTTAGAGGGGGGTAAGAGGGCGGAATTATATTACACCCTCTTTTCTGCTTAGGCTATTTAAGTAGTAAAAGTATATCTTAATTAAATGCTTGTCTTAAAACTTCACCTTTTTCTGTAGAAGTTTGACTAGTCGTAGAGTTTTCATCATTTATGTCCAAAATATCTTTTCTTTTTTCGGGACCATAATATGAAATAAACTTACTTATAGATTTATCCCAAGCTAAATAACTGTTGTTATATTCAGATATAAAACGATATCCATCTTTTGATTTTTGAAGTCCTAAACCTTCACGACCTAACCAATAATTAAGTACATGATTGTATTTACCTGCCTCATTTTGAAAATAGATATCTATAAAGCCATCACTACTTCCAGTAAACATAGAGTAAGCACCTTCACAGGTAACTGCTGAAGATCGGATAATGTAATCTTTTAGTCCATCGCCATTAAAATCTACATTTACCAAAAATCCTTTATGGAAAGTGATTTTTGGATTTTTAATAGCCATTTCTTCATCTTCAGCTATACCTTGACATGCTTCAATATAATTAGTTTGGACTGCTTCTTTAATTTCTATAGGAAGCTTATTGAAAGGGATACTATTATTTTTTACAGGGATTTCTGCTAAAGAATTTGTACAAAAAATAGCGATGGATATGAAACCTATGAACTTTTTCATTAATAAACCTATTTATTTGAATTTTATAAAGATTAATAGGTATATCTGAAACCTTGTGCCATCATGCAATCTTGTATCATTTCAGCTTTTTCATTTTGATTTACTTTAGCTAAACCTACGTCATAGCGACATTTTGCTAAAGCATTATTAACATCGTGTGGAGTAATTCCTGCTTTTCTCCACATAGGTTGTGATGTACTACATGCAGAAAGTAAAAGTGTTGAAACAGCTAATGCCCCGATAATTGTTTTTTTCATAAAAAACTCTATAAAACTTAATAAAATAAGTTTTTGATTTTACCAAATAAATAAATTAAGTAATCAGTTAATTATTTTTTTTACGCTGATTTAAGGTTTCTTGTCCTAAATCCTTCCAAATTTGCCATTTCATATCATTTGGGTCTATTTCAGCAGTTTTTAGAAGAACGCCAAGTAATTCGGCTGGGTCACGTTGATCTAGGTTAGCTATTTCAAATAATGCGCCTAATTGAATGAGATGACGTGTACGAGCTTTACGTTCAGCTTCTTTTTCTGCATTCAGTAATTTTCTAACTGCAACTTTTTGCTTATTTGCTCGATCTATGGCTTTTTCAGCTTTGATCAAGGCATTGATCTTTTTCTCTTGGTCGGGTGTTCTGTACTGAATTTTGGCTAATTCAAGTAAAAGTTTTTGAGCATCACTAGGATTCTTTAAAGCAGAAATATAGGTGATTTTTTCAGACAGCCAATCATTATTCATATTCAATTCCATTAATTCAGATACCGCAAAAGCACAGGCTCAATACTCAAAGAACGATAACAAAATATTTACGTTCGAGTAACGTAATTTTGTTAAAGTCGTTCTAGAGATTATCGCCTGTACTTCCATCAAAAATTTGATGGCGCGCTTAGACGTTTCTCAATTTCATTGAGAAACCTAAGCACGTTAGGGACTTCATCCCTAAAACCCTGAAACTTCTTTTTTTCTTTCAATTGAAAATTTAAAGAAAAAAAGAAGTACCACAGCTAGGAGCAACCGCATGCAACTTAAACAGGTATTGGGAAAGATCA
>NZ_VPEJ01000097.1:0-1991 GCF_013417245.1 Acinetobacter sp. YH16042 | reverse complement strand
ATCAATTTGTTTAGTTGTTCTTCAAAATCTTGCTTGTTTAAATCACCTGAAACGTACTGATCATAAAGTTTTTGATGATCTTCAGTGATTTCTAAATCGTAATATTCTCGATCTGATTTCTTTAAAAGTACCTCTGACAAACGATTATTTTTTTCGGCATCACTCAATTTCATAGTCTAAATGCTCCTATTTTGCGTTTATTGGCGTTTTTAGCCCTGTTTGGCTAGATTCCCCTGTTTTTGAAGAAAAGGCGCTTAAATGCGATTTTAGGCGGTTTTTGCGCTATGGGGTGAAATTCGATATTGGTGCTTTGCTAACAATAAAATTTTTAGCGGTTTGGAGATTTATCATTTCCCGACAGCAGGAGGGAATGCACGCTTACGCGTTTCTCTCCGAGAAACAAAAAATCGACCTCTGAAAAAGATAAAAATAAGCCCCAAAGTTTGGGGCGTTTTGAAATCTTTTTTAGAGGATTAATTGCTACTTTTTGGCATTCACGTAGTCATAAAATTGAAGTTGCTGTTTTGGGTCTTTTAGCATGATGCGAAGCCGTTGCATAAAATCATCTGGAGATTCGTTCTCCTGCTTTAAGTGAGCGAATTTCTTGTCACGGGACATATTGAACGACAAGCTGTTCACTTGCATATTTCGCAACTCAATAAACTTAGGTTCATCGACCTGTTTAATTGGTGCAGATTGGATTTTTTTAGAACCAAAGCCGAGCTGTTCCAGTAGCGGATAAAACATCCTGAATTTTTTTGGCTCTAAAAGCATGTCGGCAAGGCGTTTCGTAAAGTCTTCGGCTGACTCTCCGATCTCTGCATATTCGCTACCAACTTCGGGTAGTTCAGATAATTTATGTGCGAACAAATGCCGTTGGGCATCGGTCATTTCAACAAAAAAATCGGGTGTGTTTGGATCTCGTTTAGGGTCGATTTTTTGTTCTACTTTTGGCTGTGGTTTTTGTTTGAATCTGAATGAAAAACCACTAATTGAACGACCATTTTTATGTTGTTCTACCTTCACTTTAATGTCTGTTTTTTCATTAATTTGCTGTAATGATGGTTCTAAAACACGACTTTTAAAATGATTCATTGCTTTGTATTCATTAGGTTCAACTCCTAACTGACTTCTGAAATCCGCTAGTTTCAAAATTGGAGTTTTACCTACCTCACGCCATGTTATCAATAGTTCATAAAGTCGTATTGCATACTTGCCTGTAAGTCCTGAAACTTGATTAATCTGATAGCTTGTAAAGTGTTTCTCAAGTCGTGTAATTAGTGGAACTACATCAGGGGCAAAGGTGATTTCTAGTAGAGCAGAATCATCAATGTATTTAATACGACTAACCCATCGTGAGCGAACAATACCAATCCCTTTTGATGTTTCTTCTTGGAATGAAAATTGTCGATCAAATAGGTTGTTTACAGCTTCTTTTAAAGCCTTGTAAGCCCCTTCTTTTGTGACATTGAACTGTTTTGCATAATCACTGGCATGAATTTCTAGTTTACTGTCAGCAGTAATTCCTTTCCCTGTTTCTCTAGCACTGATAATTGCCAATAAAATTAACCTTTGTTCTGTTACCTCTAAGTTGTAACTGGCATTCATAAGAGCATTATCTTTTACAACTAACCCGCCTTTCATTAAGACACCATTATTTTTATGTATATAAAGACACATTATATTTTTATGTGTCTTAATGCAAACTATTTGTGTCGGTATTGGTGTTTTTGAACAAACTATTTGTGTCGGTATGACAAACTATTTGTGTCGGTATGTCCTCTGAAACGCACGTATATCAATACTTTCAAGGCTCTTAAAAGCATTTAAAAGCTTTTTATATTATTAAAAGCCCAAAAAAATCAAAAACGGCATTTAAAACTGCCCTATGTTTTCGCTTCGCTCAAACTCTATTGAATCTCGCTGCGCTCGATTCCTGGGGGCAGTTTTTTTCAAAGACCGGCTAGGACGCTAAAAACAAGAATGGATTC
>NZ_VPEJ01000096.1:0-2004 GCF_013417245.1 Acinetobacter sp. YH16042 | reverse complement strand
ATAGCAAGAGTGAACCACCTGATCCCTTCCCGAACTCAGAAGTGAAACCTCTTAGCGCTGATGGTAGTGTGGGGTTACCCATGTGAGAGTAAGTCATCGCCAGCTCATTATTCGAAACACCCCCTGACTCGTGCAGGGGGTGTTTTTTTATGCGTGATGAAAAGGGAAGAAAAAAATAATAAGAAAAGCAGAAAGACAAACTGGGAAATGATAGATATTTAAAAAGAATAAGGCCGATCAACAATAAACTCGTCTAGAACTCTTTTATATCATTTAAAATGTTTTGCTAATGAAAATGTGTAATAAATCAATATAATAAAATCGTTTGTCTCTTTAATAATATATAGGGTATTTAACCCGAATCGCGGATAAGAAATTGACTTGAAAAATATGAGGACTAGAGCCAT
Source organism: Acinetobacter sp. YH16042 (assembly GCF_013417245.1). Taxonomy (NCBI): domain Bacteria; kingdom Pseudomonadati; phylum Pseudomonadota; class Gammaproteobacteria; order Moraxellales; family Moraxellaceae; genus Acinetobacter; species Acinetobacter sp. YH16042. The sequence continues at coordinate 1,597 of NZ_VPEJ01000096.1, read as the reverse complement.
CAGTTGAGTTACCACACAAAACTCACAACTCTATCCTCATGTTTAATAGTACCGAATTATTTTGCGTAATTGATGATTTCTTTCTTAAATTTGAAGCAACTTATTGGCAATTCCTTAAGCAAAGCCATCGTTTCTCAAGAATTCGAGCGGCTCACTTGAGTCTTTCAGAAATCACCTTTATTGCTATTTGGTATAAATGCTCTCATTTCACTAATTTCAAAGCATTTTTCACATGGCTAAGGCAGGATAAAAGCTCTTTATTTAAGAGCTTACCCTGTTACCAACGGCTGATTCACCTCATTAATACGCACCAGTTGGCACTACATGCTTTACATGTAGCCTTAATGAAAGGTCAACGGAGCCAATATTTATGGATTGACTCAACCACTTTACCTGTCTGTAAAAATCAACGAATTCAAAGCCATAAATCTCTAGCAGAAATTGCATCTCGTGGTAAAAGCTCGATGGGTTGGTTCTACGGCTGTAAATTACATATTATGATGAATCAACTTGGAGAAGTCGTTTGTTCAGCATTATCCAATGGACATGTGGCTGACATAAGAATGGTTGAGCATTTGGTTGAAGGCTTGGAAGCAAAGCTTTACGCGGATCGTGGTTATATCAGTCAGGATTTAAAAAACAGATTAAAAGAACAAGGTATTGATTTAATTACTTATCATCGAAAGAACATGCGGTCTGTTCAACTCTGTACATCAGATGCATATCACTTAAAACAACGTAATAAAATAGAAACGTTATTCAGCTTATTGAAAGGTCAATACAATTTGGTGACGAGTAGAGCTAGAAGTATCTCAGGCTTTTTAAGTGGTATTTACGCATCACTATGTGCATACCAATTAACTCAGCAGCATAAGCCCACAATTCAAATTATGCAGTCATTGGCTTAAAAAGGATTCGGGTTATTTAAGATGTTTTTAAAAAAATTATTAGCTACAGTTTTATTTGCATTTGTTTCTTTCAATACTACAACCGGTGTGTATCAGGGTAAACTAAGTGAATGTTTGGTAAATAAAATTTCAGCAAAAGAGAGTCAGAACTTAACAGCTTGGATTTATTTGGCATTTTCAGCACATCCAGAAATTTCTAAATATAGTAAAGTAACGCCAGTTGAGATACAAAAAATTGATAAAAATATGGCTATTCTATTTCAAGATTTATTTACTAAACGTTGTAATGCTGAAATCAAAGCTGTTACAGAAAATGAAGGAACAAATGCTCTAGGTAAAGCATTTGAACTATTGGGAAATCGTGCAGCTGAAAATCTGATGAAAAATCCAATTGTTGAAAAACGTATTGCATCATTTGCGCAATATTTTGATGAAGATAAAATGCGTCAATCTATGAAATAATTGAAGAGATTAGGGTCTGTTGACATTTGTTGATTAAAAAAATAGCGAGATAGTAAAATTAAATCGCCAAACCCAATTTTACACTCGCTATGCCTCGAATAATGCTAAATGATCAACACTGGTCCAAGTTACTTGCTATTTTCCGTCACTTTAATATTTATCTCAAATTAAATTTACGGAATTTTATTGAAGCGATTTTATTTCGAATTAGAACAGGCTGTCCTTGG
>NZ_VPEJ01000095.1:0-2016 GCF_013417245.1 Acinetobacter sp. YH16042 | reverse complement strand
TCCCGAACTCAGAAGTGAAACCTCTTAGCGCTGATGGTAGTGTGGGGTTACCCATGTGAGAGTAAGTCATCGCCAGCTCATTATTCGAAAACACCCCCTGACTAGTGCAGGGGGTGTTTTTTTATGTCGAAGAAAAAGGGAGAAAAGGGGGAAAGGAGAATGGGGGAGAAGAAAATAAAGAATTCTTCATTCATTTTTATGTGATTTTTAAATTAAAGGCTGAAAGGCGTATACTATCCATGTCATTGATGGAAAGCTCATGTCTGATTTAGCCTCAAATTCTCCTTATATTGAATATGGCACACGGCCATTTCTTGCCATTTTATTTTCTTTATTTTTAGCGGGCTTCGCAATTTTTTCATCGTTGTATTGTATACAACCGATGATGCCCATTTTTGCTGATGATTTTCATGTCAGTCCGACACATAGCAGCTTTCCATTATCTTTTTCAACCATTGCCTTAGCGGTAGGGCTGCTGTTCACTGGTTTGATTTCAGATCGATTCGGCCGTAAGCCTGTAATGGTCACCGCTTTATTTTTGGCAGCGTCACTTTTAATAATCAGTTCTATATTTCCGCTTTGGGAAGTATTTCTACTGAATCGCGTGCTGATTGGTTTAAGTGTGAGTGGTGTTGCTGCTGTTGCAATGACTTATATTGGAGAGGAAATTGCGCAAAAAGATATAGGCTTTGCAATGGGCCTGTATATTTCAGGTACTGCAATTGGCGGAATGGGTGGTCGTCTCATTGCAGGGGTATTGATTGATTATATTAGTTGGCAAAATGCCATGATGATTATTGGTATCATTAACCTATGTATAGCCACAGCATTCTTTTTATTACTTCCAGCATCTCAACATTTTCAAGCTTATCCCATTCGTTTCAACCGATTTTATGAATCTTTCGTTAAAAACTTAGCAGATCCAAAGCTGAGAATTTTATTCCTTCAAAGCTTTATCCTCATGGGATGTTTTGTCTCTATATTTAACTATATGAGCTACCACCTATTAGAAGAACCTTATCAACTTTCTCAAACTTGGATTGGGCTAATTTCCATAGCTTATTTGGCAGGAATATATAGTTCACCTCGGGCTGCAAGTTGGGGGAAACGCTTTGGGCGTGAAAAAGTTTTACCTGCAATGCTGATCATGATGTTGTTGGGGCTGTTGATTATGCTCATTCCGGCATTTTGGTCAGTCATTTTTGGGCTGATTGTATTCACTTTCGCTTTTTTTGCAGCGCATTCCACGGCAAGTAGTTGGGTTTCGGTTCAATCCCTGCAGTACCGTGCCGTAGGTTCATCTCTATATTTATTTTGCTACTACTTAGGTTCTAGTATCTTGGGTAGCAGTAGTGGTTTGGTTTGGGAGATGTCTGGTTGGATTGGGTTGACGAGCTTTATTGCTGTTATCTTGATGATCGGTTTATTTTTAGCAATACAATTGAATAAATTAAAATAGAAAATACGTGAATAATGAGTCTTTTAAAATTCGTTTTATATCTATTTTTTAATATAAATAATGCTATAAAAATGACTGAATTTACGATTATACAACTTTGGTCTAATATGCCTTTTAAAAGGTGCCTCATAATAATGAAACGCATCACAATATAATAAATATTTTTAGTTATCATTTTTTAAATTTAATATATTTTTAAGTTTTTGATATTTATAAGTTATATGTGTTGTTAGGATGTTTTTGCTTTTATCTGTAGTTGGAATTATATATAGATCATCATTGGTTTTAAACTGAAAGTGATTATGAAGAATATAAATATTTTAATGATAACTTTGGTTTTTATCTTAATTTCAGCTTGTGAAAGTACGACGAATTTAGGGACAGCAGGCGCAGAGCGTAAACAATTTTTTATTGTTCCTCAAAAGTTATTAACTAGGGTGTGTTGACATTTACAGCCGATAAATTGAGCTAAAGAGGCAACCATATAAATATACAAGCTAAAGCAACAGCGCTTTGATAGTTACGTTTTAGCTTATCGTATCTTGTGGCAATTCCTC
>NZ_VPEJ01000094.1:0-2049 GCF_013417245.1 Acinetobacter sp. YH16042 | reverse complement strand
AACACTTTTACCTTCGGAAAGCCAGAGAATAGTTTGGGCACGTTGTCTTTCACGCCAATGTTTTGCATGTTTGGCCAGAAAAATGAGTCGTTCTCGCTGTTCTAAACTAAGTGGTACAGAAACAATCTGAACCGTACCGGGTTTGTCGGAGAGTCAATATTCTGAGAGACTATCCCGATGACAAAATTAAAATATGCCCCTGAAATCAGAGAAAGAGCGGTTCAATTATTGATTGAATCTGAAAAAGATTATCCATCGAATTGGGCTGCGATCACCGCTATTGCTCCCAAGATAGGTTGTACTCCTGAAACACTACGTGTTTGGTATCAAAAATATTTAGATAAACTAAATCCAGTTAAAGTACAGCAGCTTTCAGACCAAGAACGTATCAAACAACTCGAACGCGAAAATAAAGAACTGCAACGCGCCAATGAGATTCTACGTAAAGCAGCCGCTTTTTTCGCCCAGGCGGAACTCGACCGCCCACACAAATAATGGTGGATTTTATCCATAATAATAAAGAGCTGTACGGAGTCGAGGCGATTTGTAGAATTTTACCGATCGCACCCTCAACCTATTACCGGACTCTAGATCTCTGCGAAAACCCAGAACATCGAGCAAAGCGAGATCTACATGACTTGCATCATGCTGAACAAATTAAACGAATTTGGAAGGAAAGTTCAGGTCGATATGGTGTACGTAAAGTTTGGCAAAAACTGAAACGTGAAGGCTATATTATTGCACGCTGTACAGTTGCTCGATTGATGCAAAAGCTAGGTATACAAGGTGTTTGGCGAGGTAAGAATAAACAAACTACCCATAGCCGAGATGATCAAAAACGAGCAGATGACTTGGTGAAACGCAATTTTAGTGCTGATCACCCTGACCAGCTGTGGGTCGCTGACTTTACGTATATTCAAACAAATTCAGGCTGGGTCTATACCGCCTTTATTATTGATGTGTTCTCGCGAGCAATTGTTGGATGGAAAGTATCAACACGGATGAATACAGACATGGTGCTCGATGCACTGGAGCAAGCATTGCATGATCGAGGCATGCCAAAGAACGTGATTCATCATAGTGACAGAGGTGTGCAATATCTTTCCATTCGTTATACCAATCGTTTAGAAGCAGCAAATTTACGAGCATCAGTCGGTACGACCGGTGATTCATACGATAATGCTTTGGCTGAAACAGTGAATGGCTTATACAAAACAGAGGTGATTGAATATTTAAAAGCAGATTGGCAAGGTTTAGCGGATGTACAACTTGCGACATTAAATTGGGTAGATTGGTTCAATAAAGAGCGTGTACATAGTGCACTAGGTTATGTGCCACCTTTTGATTTTGAAGCAATGTACTATGATAAAATTAATCCGTTAGGTCAGGTGGCCTAACTTAAATAAAAAAGTCTCCGACAAACCCGGTACGGTTCAATCCGAGGCATGTGTGAACATCTGTTAACTAAAAAAACCTTTTCGCATGATTAGTTATTTTTGTCAACTTAATACACTTCAAAACAATACTACAGAAGATTTCTGGTGGTTAAACAATGGAGTAACTATATTAAGTACTAAGGTTACTCCAAGAACAAATAAACAGTTAGTAATTCAGAATCCTGAGATTGTGAATGGACTACAAACAAGTTCTGAAATTTATCGTTATTTCAAAGAAAATGCAGTAAAAATACAGGATATTGAAAACCGCAATGTTCTAGTTCGTGTAATTGTTCCAAGCTCCGAAGAGGTCAGAGATAAAATTATTAAAGCAACAAATAGTCAAACACAAATCCCTAAATCATCTTTAAGAGCGACTGATCCAATTCATAGACAAATTGAAACTTTTTTAAAAACCAAAGGGTATTATTACGATAGACGTAAAAACTTCTATAAAAATGAAGGTAAAAAACCTAAACAAATTATTAAGTTGACAAAAATAACTAATCATGCGAAAAGGTTTTTTTAGTTAACAGATGTTCACACATGCCTCGGATTGTTTCTGTACCACTTAGTTTAGAACAGCGAGAACGACTCATTTTTCTGGCCAAAC
>NZ_VPEJ01000093.1:0-2065 GCF_013417245.1 Acinetobacter sp. YH16042 | reverse complement strand
CAGCTAAACAAATTGATCAAGTAACCGAGCGAGTGTCTACGAGCGACTGAGCGTTATAAAAATTCGCCCCTGCCTTTTCCCTGATTACAAGCTCCCTGTTGCTTCATAACGAGATTTACAGAGCAAGGCGACTGTAGCCACTGGCTCCATGACGAGCGAAGCGACTGTAGCCACTGGCTCCATGACGAGCGAAGCGAGCATAAAGCTTTATGAGCGAAGCGAATCCATTCTTGTTTTTAGCGTCCTAGTGGATATTTGAAAAAACTGCCCCCAGGAATCGAGCGCAGCGAGATTCAATAGAGTTTGAGCGAAGCGAAAACATAGGGCAGTTTTAAATGCTTTTTAATTTTTTTTTGGCTTTTAATAATCTTTTAAGCTTTTAAATGCTTTTAGACACGCTGAAAGCATTGCTGTGTGCGCGTTTCAAGCTTCATTAAGTGACGTTTACCTTGCAATTAAGTGACGTTTACCTTGCAAAAAAATGAAAATTTCAAAAGATAAAGTGACGTTTACCTTGCATGTTGTGACGTTAATTATTAAAGTCACATAAACGTCTAAGAATAATAGAGTCACATAATGAGTAATTTAGTTGTTAAAGATAATGCGTTAATTAATGCGAGTTATAACCTCGATTTAGTCGAGCAAAGATTAATACTTTTAGCGATTATTGAAGCTCGTCAAAGTGGCAAGGGAATTAACGCAAATGACCCATTGATCATTCACGCTGAAAGCTACATCAATCAATTTTCGGCACATAGAAATACTGCATATCAAGCATTAAAAGATGCTTGTGATGACCTATTTGCAAGGCAATTCAGTTATCAGAGCCTTAGCGATAAGGGAAATATCCAGCACCATAAATCAAGATGGGTGAGTGAAGTTATTTATGTTGAGAAAGAGGCGGTTGTTAAATTAATTTTTGCCCCTGCCATCATTCCATTGATTACTCGCCTAGAAGAACAGTTTACAAAATACGATATAGAACAAGTTTCAGGGCTTACAAGTGCTTACGCTGTAAGACTTTACGAATTATTGATTGCTTGGCGTAGCACAGGTAAAACACCCATTATTGAGATACAAAAATTTAGACAAAAACTTGGTGTTCTAGATACTGAATACAAACAAATGAACGATTTTAAAAAGCGAGTTTTAGACATTGCCATAAATCAAATTAATGAAAAAACAGACATTAAAGTTAAGGTCGAACAGCACAAAACAGGTCGTGCGATTTCAGGATTTTCCTTCAAGTTTAAGCAAAAACAAACGGAAATTTCTGAAAAATCAGTATCTCCCCAACGAGATCAAAACACGCCTGACCTATTCACCAAAATGACAGATCCGCAACGCTTCCTATTCGCTCACAAGCTGTCAGAAATGCCTGAAATGAGCAAATACTCTGAGGGTACAGAATCCTTTCAAGATTTTGCGAAACGTATAGCAGACATGCTGTTAGAACCTGAAAAATTTAAAAAGTTTTATCCGCTTTTAGAAAAACTTGGCTTCGGTTCTAAGAAAAATCAATCAACAGTGAAACTGGTTGATCAAGTCAAAACCTACTCTATCGAAGATCATAAATTTATTGCATTCGACCCAAGGGGGAGCGTTCATCTTTCGAGCTGTGCTTTCAGCATTGCACGGGACAAAAGGTACAAGCACTTGAAAAAAGATAGCGAAAAAATGGCAGACTTTGAAAGCAGATTAAAAACGATGCTTCTCGATGAAAAACAACAATCTCAATTTTTTGAGATTTTGAGAGGTGAAACATCAAGGTTTAAACCTAACTAAAATCTCCTCTAAAAAAGATTTCAAAATGCCCCAACTTTTGGGGCTTATTTTTATCTTTTTCAGAGGTCGGTTTTTTGTTTCTCGGAGAGAAACGCGTAAGCGTGCATTCCCAACTGCTGTCGGAAAATGATAAATCCCCCAAACCGCTAAAACTTGCCGATCGGCAACTTTTAAAATATCAAATTTTCACACATGGCTTAAAACCGCCTAAAATCGCCTTTAAGCGCACTTTTCTTCAAAACAGGGAAATCTAGCTAAACAGGGCTAAAAACGCCAATAA
>NZ_VPEJ01000092.1:0-2099 GCF_013417245.1 Acinetobacter sp. YH16042 | reverse complement strand
AATAAAAAAAGCCTTACACAAGGACAGAAACAACAAAAATACAAAGCCATAACAGACCACTTTGCAATTAATTTAGCAATGTGGAATCCCAGCTCTCCTCTAAAAAAGAGCTATGATAATACTTATCATTGCAATCGTGTTAAACATTATAACGGCGAAAAAATGACTTCAACTTACTGCAAAAATCGTTGGTGCTATACTTGTAATCGTATACGTAGTGCTATTAATATAAAACAATATGCTACTCAAATTAATGATTTTGGACAGCCGTTTTTTGTTACTCTTACAAGACCTACTTGTTCCATTGAAGAACTCCAAAGCCAAATAGAAGAAATGGAAAAAAGCTGGAGAATGCTCTATAATTCAAGCAAAGACAAGAGAGGGGATGCCTTTAAGAGTGGTGTTTTTTTAAAAGGAATTAGGACAATGGAATGTACTATTAGACCGAATGGACAATATCACTACCATATGCATATGATTGTTGATGGGTGGGCGAATGCTGAGTGGATTGTAAAAGAATGGTTAAAACGGAATCCTCAATCTAATCCAAATGCTCAAGATATCAGGCCTGCTAATGCAGGAGCTTTATCGGAGTTATTTAAGTACGCTATTAAAATGACTGTTGATTTGTCTAAATCAGATAATTTTAAACGATTAGACGCACTTTTTTGTATTTTAAAAGGGAAACGTACTCTTGCTACTTTTGGAGGAATTAAAGCTATAAAAGAGCCGACAGACGAAGATTTTCAAGTACAAGGACAATTTGAAGAAGAACTTTATTTGCGTCTAGGAAACGAAGAAAGTTTATGGATTTGGCAAAAAGATGCATTCGATTGGGTTAACCAAGCAACAGGGGAAATGTTGATCGGCGAAGAACTAGAACCGGAAATTCTCCGATTGTGTCAGAAAAAAGTACGGGAGTGATTTTTTTAGCTGCGCTAAAACATTTAGGTTTTTTAGCGTTTTCAGAACAAAACAAGATTTGTTTTTTATCTCTCGAAGAGCCTACGACCAAATTTTAGAGGTACGATTAAAAATTGGTCTAGTAGGTTATACCAATGATAAAATCATATGAAATCGGAGGGGTAAAATATCCTTTGATATTTTGATATTTTGATATTTTTATACTCTGGTCTTTTGATATTTTGCACTTTTAGTCCTATGATATTTCGCATTACCAATGGAGAAAAGAATTTTCTCCATTGGTAATGCGAGAAAATAAAATCTTCACTAAACACGGTTTTATATAATAACATAGCGATTTTAAATAGTTGCAAGATGTGTTTTTGTGACACAAAAACTTCTTGCCACCAAGGTGGGGGAGGGGGCGGAACTTCCGAAAAAAAACATTATATTTGTGAGTCGATGAGGAGGTAAAGAGCTCTGCAGAGGTGCAACTCTTGAGCGCCGAAATTCGAAAACGAAACAAGAAGTCTAGAGATAACTCTGGGCTTTTTTTTTGTCTTTTCATCAGAAAAAAAGAACTTGTTTTGTTCTAAAAACGCTAAAAAACCTACCTACTTTTTTCAAAGAAAAAAGGCTTTAAAATCTAACTTTTCTATTTGTCGGTAAAAAGCCCCTAAGTCCTTTGTTTTCAAGGGTTTTACCTCATAGCCTTGATACATTAGCATAACTGCTTGGGAAATCTATTTTTCAAGTGGGTTTTTTTCCAATTTTTCAGAATGAAAAATCTAAAATTTAGCGAAGCGTAAAAAATTTTCAAGGGACGAAATAGGAATGCAATGTAACGCAGTGAAATTGTCATGACGTTTTAGCCCCTTGCTCCTAAAATGAGAGATAAAAAACAGCAATTGCTGTAAAAAAATAATGCTTGAGTAAAAACCCAAGCATTTATTTTTTGTATCTTTGATTCGATAAAAGACAAAGATGTATAATTCTTGCTTTGGAATCCGACCTCTTCAGCAAGACTAAAACGCGATATTGTATCGTCTCATTTTCTATGGGTAAAGATAATAAAAAAAGCCTTACACAAGGACAGAAACAACAAAAATACAAAGCCATAACAGACCACTTTGCAATTAATTTAGCAATGTGGAATCCCAGCTCTCCTCTAAAAAAGAGCTATGATAATACTTATC
>NZ_VPEJ01000091.1:0-2102 GCF_013417245.1 Acinetobacter sp. YH16042 | reverse complement strand
ATACAGGATCATGGGATGAGAAAATTTCAGGGGCAATTCAGGAATATGCCGAACAGAACCAAGACAGACAGGTCCTGTCAGTTTTTTATGAATACTACTCTAGCCTTACAGACAGTCAGGAGCTTCTGATTGGAAAACTCAAAGATATCTATTTAAAGGGACCAATAAGATCCAGAAGATTGGACAAAGACGGTACTGTTATCTTCTACGAGGCACCTACTGGCGCTCGTTGCACCCTCGAGTGCGAAGTCGGCATCAATCCAAACGGAAAGGCCAGTCCTGATTTCAGTGACTGGGAGCTAACAACAACATCAAAAAGTAGTACTACCCTAATGACTCCTGAACCTGATATCGGACTCTATCGTGACAGCTATGCAAATTTCATGAATACCCATGCAAACCGCAGGCAACCGCAGCAGCTTTACTTTACTGCCAAACACCAGACTGGAATCCGAAATCCGGAAACATGTCTGACTCTTTTCATTGAAGGATATGATTTGGAGAAAAAGAAAATTACCCTGAGCGAGGGTGGCTATTTTCTGAAAAATGACAATGGAGAAGTTGCAGCTGGATGGACCTTTAGCAAACTGCTCAATCACTGGAAGAATAAACATACCAAAACCTGCTATGTTTCCTACACTAACCTCAAACTTGAAGGCTCTACCTATTACCAGTTTGGCCCAAAGGTGTCGCTGGCTAAAGGAGCAAGTATTGAGAAATTCCTGGATGCCCTGGCGACAGGAATAGTGGTTCATGATCCTGGATGCAAATATGCCCTAGATGTGAATACAGGCAAATGGAAACAGAAAAAACGCAACCAGTTCAGGGTGTCAGCAGTCAATTCAGCTTGTCTATATGATGAATACAAGGAGCTTGACCTGTCATCAGATAAATAAGTATGGCTGTATTACTTGAAAAATCATCTGTCTCTTGGAGTGTCACGTATTTCAAGAAACTGTCTGTCACCTGCAAGCCAGTCAGCAATTGTACTGACTACTTTTTCCGGATCTTTTTTGGCTCCCCGAATACTGCATTCCCAGACAATGCAGACTCGCCAATTACTAGCGCGCAGGATATCTACAGCTCTGGAATCATTCGCCTGATTACGGCAGATTTTTTCCTGCCAGAATTCCGTCCGCGTTGCCGGTAACCTGAAAAGATGACAATTCTGATGACCATGCCAGAAACAGCCGTGTATAAAAATCACTGACCTGTATTTTGGCAAAACAATATCAGGTTTTCCCGGAAGATCTTTTACATGAAAACGATACCGAAATCCTTTTTTATGAAGCAAATGTCTGACTAATAATTCAGGCTTTGTATTGCTACCTTTGATTCCAGCCATCATACGGCTGCGTGTAGATGGATCAACAATGTCTACCATCTATCTCTCCTAAGCTATATTCGAAACTTAACAGAATAAAACTTCAACAATATTATTTATATTGCACATTTTTCATTTAATTATAAGTACTCGTGTCTAGCTAATATTTAACATAAAAACTCTTATACGCAACCCAGGTTAATCCTGGGCTTTCTGTTCAATCTCATCATTGGTCGAGAATGTGTCTGGATTCGTGAGCTTGATGTTTTCCTGGCATTGATCGCATACCAACAGTCCTGCAAAAAGCTGTACATTTTTTCTTGATTGGCAAAGAGTACAAGCCTTCGGAAACATTATTGTATTTGCTGTAGTAGTGATATGAGTGCTCATCACAATTCCTCGAATAAGATTTCTCACTATCTTCTCTTAAACTTCGTAGCTTGAATATTGAAGAAGATCCATTTTGAAAACTTTTGTAGAAAATAGAAATATAAATTATTGATATTAAAATTAAGAACTCAATTCTAGGCTTTAAAAACTTGGTTAAAAATCTTTCATTGAAAATTTTTAAAAGGCTGAGGAAGCCACACGAGCATGCCCTATCTAATTCATTAAACTGACCAAATTGACGTTTTTTATTAAACTCCTTATGATTGTTTTATGACTCGGTTTATTTATATTATTTTTCAAACACTTAAGATCAATTATTGAGTTTCCGTGACTCACCCTCTTATTTTAGTAATGACTCATCCTATTTAATTATAAATATCAATATCTT
>NZ_VPEJ01000090.1:0-2111 GCF_013417245.1 Acinetobacter sp. YH16042 | reverse complement strand
TAGCCCGCTTGAATTTCAATTCATAGGGCCTTATGCTTGAGTGGTTTTCTATATCCCGAAATCTGAATCATGACAAAAGCTGCTGAAAATCTTGAAAAGAAAATCGAAGCCCAATTAGAGAAGCTGAAACAGTTAAAGGCTCGAAAACAAGCTATCGAAGCTAGAGAAAGGTCAAAGCAAAAAGAGCAGGAAAGAAAGGATGATACTAGACGTAAAATTTTGCTTGGTTCTTATTTAATTAAAAAGATGCAAAGTAATGAAGCCAACAAAGAAAAAATACTCGCTGAACTCAACGAGTATTTAACAGAAGATCGGGATAGACAGCTTTTTGACTTACCAAATATTGAGATATCTAAATAATGCAAAAAACACTAATTTTATGGGGTGGAATTTTAGCGACAATCATGGGTTCGCAAAATCTTAGTGCATGTATGCCACACTCACCAAATGAGGTATTTATAGCAAGGGTTCAATCATTTGAATCAGATAAAAATCAGACTAAATTTCAATTTTCTAACCATAATTTTATTTTTCGCCCATTAATAGCTTGGTTTAGATATTCTAGCCCAAATGAATGGAATGGCGATTTTAAAATTAAGAATATAAAAAAAGGAAATTTGATAATTGGTTTAGCATATCCGCCAGATGGTAACCAAGCAAGAAATTATCAGGTAAGTTCACTGGCACTACTTCACTGTAATAATGATGTTATATCAATAAGTAAGCCATCCACTCCTTTTTTAGCATGGGATAGAGCAAAAGGACGTTGTTTCTATACTGATAAGAGTGGTTTATTGAACGGCTTTCTTGAAAAAGATCAGGCATATTATTTACATAAAATTCAAGCTAAATATCCGACTTGCCGTAAACTGTACTCAGCATTCCCTATGACGTAATGTATATAAAATCTTAGTCTTTGAAGTCTGTTTCAGTCCGCAATGCTTTAAAAATCCGCTTTGCGGTTTCCTCTCGGACGGATGTAGGGTCACGTAAAATATTGGCAATCCATATTGAAAAGGCTGGGTAATCTTTATTGTCGGCTAAGTCAGAGATGCTATGAACCTTAGATAATACTGAACTGTAGGTCTTAATTTGACTGTCAGATAAGTTGCTGAACATATCTATAGTTTTTTGATCTCGCTGAGATTCTATTTTTTTAGGTGACAATTTTTGCTTAAATTTTAATTCTATGTGTGTGAACTTACGCCCTGTTTTTAACAGTTTATATTTGATTGTAATGGGAGATTTTTCATTAAGTTCATCAATTGCGGTATCTATTACCCATCTTTTTAAGTCTGCCGTTAATGGATACTTATTATTCAGATCAAGCATATTGCGCAAGTCATCAAGCCTTATTTTTCGATAACCTGTACTCTTGAATTGCATCATTAATTCATAAAATCGAACGCTATACCCACTACTTACTCCTGCTATGTCTTGAAGAAAATATTGTGTGAAGTTAGATGATAAGTTACTAATAAAGGGTAATACAGACTTACTAAACCTTATTGCCGCCAAAATATAATCTTCTGCATAAGGATCGCTCCCTGTCACCTCTTGGATAAATTCAGGATTAGCCAAAGCCCAATCACTATTGTATTTCATGATGTCTTGAACCCATCGAGTTTTAAATGTCCCTGCTTCAGTTGTTATTGTAATAACTCTATTAAAAAGTCGATCACATGCTTCTCTAATTTCTCTGCTTGCTGTTTTTGGGTTAACACCTAACTCAATAAATGATTCCCTTGTGACGCAATAACCTGTGTTATCTGTCACTTCTTCGCCTTTGGGTATACAGGCTATAGCCGCCAAAATTAAGCGCTGTTCATTCAAAGACAGTTGATAACTAGCTTCAATAATATTATTTGCTTTGACTACTAAGAGCTTACTCATTTTTGTATTCCTTATTATTAATTATGAGAATAATATATCGCCTCATAGTTATGCGTCAATCCCTCATAGTTATGCGTCAATCCCTCATAGTTATGCGTCAATCCCTCATAGTTATGCGTCAATCCCTCATAGTTAAACCTTGCAAAGCCACGCACAGCATGGCTTTGAGTGGGGTCTAAAAATATTTAAAAATATTTAAAATATTAAAAAATAGGGAA
>NZ_VPEJ01000008.1:0-148174 GCF_013417245.1 Acinetobacter sp. YH16042 | reverse complement strand
TTAGAGGAATTGCCACAAGATACGATAAGCTAAAACGTAACTATCAAAGCGCTGTTGCTTTAGCTTGTATATTTATATGGTTGCCTCTTTAGCTCAATTTATCGGCTGTAAATGTCAACACACCCTAGTTTATTTTGAATGAATTTTCAATTTTTTACCGATGTTCTATTGAAATTCAGTACAAATGGCGGCATAACTAGATGGCTATTTTAACTTTATATAGATATAGGAAAATTTGATGGAAGTTCGACAGCGTGGTTTGATGACTGCTCTTTTAACAGCAGCCCTTTTGGTAGCGCCGATTGCAGAAGCGAAACGTGCCGGTGGTGGTAAAAGCCATGGTATGAGCCGTCAAGCTGCTCCAACTCAGTCTTATCAGCAACCTCGTCAATCTGCTCCTGTTCAACAGCCTGCAACTGCTGGCGCTCCAGCAAAATCTGGCTCGAATGTGGGCGGAATGGTTGCTGCTGGTGTGGCTGGTGCTGCAATTGGTGCAGTCGCTGCAAATGCGATGGCCGATGACAATAACGGTCAAGCAGCTTCTGAAGCGCAAGCTCAACAACAGGAAGAGAAAGGTGGTATTCCAGGCTGGATCTGGATTTTACTTGCCGCTGCTGTTGCCTTCTTCATTTTCCGTAAGATGGGCGCAAAAAAAAAACTAGCCACTAACAATCCGTATGCGCCAAACAGCGGTGCAAACAATGCACCGTTTGGCCAACAAAATGCTGCACCTCGTGCAGGCAATGACAATACGAATATTTTTGGTAATTCTGTAGGCGGTAATTCAGCAGCTTCAAATGCTCCATTTGGTGCAGCTGCTGCAACGAACGCGCCTTTTGGTGCTGCCTATACCAACAGCGGCAATCAATTGCCTGATGGTACAGAGCCAGCAACATTTTTACGTGTTGCACGTCAGCGTTTTAACCACATTCAATCGATGAATACTGCAAGCAACATTTCTGAAATTCAGCGTTACTTAACACCTGACCTTTACCAGTCTATGTATAACGACATTATGGCGAATAAAGATGAAGACGTTGCTGAGTTTTCTAACTTAAATGCTATGGTGGTCGATTCTGCTAACGAAAATGGTCAATACGTTGTAAGTGTTCGTTTTACAGGTACTGTAAGTGAAGACTTAAATAGCCTGCCACAGCCATTTGCTGAAGTATGGCATTTTGTTAAACCTGCGGGTTCTGATCAAGACTGGTTAGTTGCAGGCATTCAACAAGAGCAATAATGTAGACAATTAAGCATTCTTGCATTCTAAAATAGCGACTCCGGTCGCTATTTTTTCGCCTTTAATTCCCCTCTTTTTAAATCCATTTCTACTCAGCATGCTGAAAAATCAATAATTTTGTGAATACATTATTCTAATTATTAATAATAATTGTTATCATTTAGATTAACTTTAATACAATTTCCAAGCGCTTAAGTATTTTATGAATAGCTCACCACCTGAGGCACTCGTGACACCCCTCACATCTGCGCTGCCTAAAACGCGTAAAGACACCCCCTCTCTATTGACCTATCGCTTGATGATTTTCTATCGCTTTGCCCTCGCTTTAGTGGGCGGATATGTTGTCGCAATGCTATCTGCCATCGTAATTGCAGATGTATTTAGCGAAGACCGTGGAAGTGCAGCCATGAGTGCAACTTTAATTTCATTTATCCTGTGGAGCTGTGCATTTATTTGGGTCTTTATGGTGAATAAAACCCTCAAAGCAACTTTAGGCATTGTGATCCCTGCGGTGTGTTTGTATGCCATTTACATGATGATGGGAAGCTAAAATGCGTGTTGATGCAAAAGTAGAGGGGCCTCGCCAGTCCATGTCTTGGCTGCATACATGGGCTAGCCTAATCTTAGGTTGGTTGCTGTATGCTATTTTCCTGACCGGAACCCTGAGCTTCTTTAAAAATGAAATCAATGTTTGGATGACACCTGAGCTGCATCAATCTGTTCCAGCCAGTTCACAAGTCCAACAAACTGAAGTCGCACTGAATTATTTACAGCAAAATCATCCGAATGCA
Organism: Acinetobacter sp. YH16042; assembly: GCF_013417245.1. NCBI lineage: Bacteria > Pseudomonadati > Pseudomonadota > Gammaproteobacteria > Moraxellales > Moraxellaceae > Acinetobacter > Acinetobacter sp. YH16042. The sequence goes on along the minus strand of NZ_VPEJ01000008.1, from coordinate 146,143 downwards.
GGTGCTTGGAATATTTTGCTGCCAAATACGCGTCAAAATGCCACATTAATTACCGTTCGTGAACAAGGTGAAGACCCTCGCGCACGCCGTGGTGGTAAACAAATCTACATTGATAGTGCTACAGGTGAAGTGCTTGAGCCGCGCGATACGCGTGGTGGTAATTTTCTCTATCGTTTCCATTTCGAACTTTATGGTATGCCACGTATGTGGACGCGATGGTTTGTCGGGATAGCGACACTGTTGATGTTAGTTGCCATCATTAGTGGTGTGATTACTCATAAAAAAATCTTTAAAGATTTCTTTACCTTCCGTTCAGGTAAAGGACAACGTTCTTGGCTCGATGCACATAATGCAACCGCAGTATTTGCGCTTCCCTTCCACATCATGATCACCTTTAGTGGCCTGTTGTTGCTGTTATTTACGATCATGCCTTGGGGGATTGAGCGTATTTATGAAAACCGGGGACAATTTTTACAAGAACAAAATCGTGCCCTAGTTCAAGAAAATAAACCTGAAGGACGTGAATCTGCCCAAGGACGCGAAGAACGTGGCGAACGCCCACAGCAAGCCCGTGCCAATTCTGCGCAAAACCAAGGCGAAAATCGTGCTGAGGGCCGTGGTGAAGGTCGAGGAGATCGTCGCTCTAAACGTGAAGAGCAACCTGTCGTTGCTGCGCCGTTGACCAACTTAGCGCCAATCGTGACTGCGGTTCAGACTGAATGGAAAACCAATCCGATTAGTACCGTTAGCATCATTGCACCAAATACAGACCAAGCTAAAATTGAGCTACGTGCCTTACATGGTGAAAATGTCGCGTATCGAAATGTCTATGCAAGCAAACAATTTGATGGCGTAACTGGCAAAGACCTAACTGATGAAAGTGCCAAGTTAAAGCACCCTTCTGTACCGATGGGTATTTACAATGTAATGACTACGCTGCATGAAGCACGCGGTGTAGATTTAGCACTACGTTGGCTGCTGTTTATTTCAGGGATTGTAGGCACACTGATGGTCGCTACAGGTCTCATTCTGTGGTGTGTAAAACGTGCGCCGCAACAGCAAAAACAAGGCTTTAAATCATTTGGCTACCGCACGGTTGAAGTGACCAATATTGCAGCGATTATTGGTTTGCCGATTGCCTGCGCAGCATTTTTCTATGCCAACCGTTTTATTCCCGCACAACTTGAAAACCGTTCGGAATTAGAAATTCGTAGTTTCTTTATTGTTTGGCTACTAACGCTTATTTATGCGATGTTCCGTACGCATCGTCAAGCGTGGCTAGAACTTTTAGCTTTTGCCACAGCAATTTTTGCCTTACTGCCGATTGTAAACTTCATGACTGGTGGTCAACCGCTTTGGAATACCATGGCAAATGGCCAATGGATGATTGCATCCTTTGATCTTGCAATGTGGCTTTTGGCTATCTTGTTTGCCTATTCATTTTATAAAGTGAAAAAGCATAAAGGGCTGCCTGTTAAAAAAGCACGTGGCACAAAGGAGGTTGAAGCATGATGTTCTTTCTCCTGATTTGGACACTGAGTAGCTTAGGTTTTTTTGCCTTGGCAAGCAGCATGTCAAAACATCAAAAGCAGTTCTACAGCAAAGAACTAAGTGTGGGCCAAACACGGTTAGCCACGCTAGTCGGCTGGGCGCTATTGATCATCGCCTTGATAATTTGCCTCTCTCTTGGCACGCCGAGCAATAACATCAGTTATTGGTTTGGCGCGCTGACTATTGCGGCTTTATTTGTCGGGCTATGTATTAGTTATATCGCTGAATATTTTTGGAAAATTATTGGTGCATTGGTTGGCGTATTTGTATTGTCAGCTGTGTTATTGAAATTTTAATTCATTAGACAAGCTTCTCTAAACATTGAAAGCCAATCTTCGGATTGGCTTTTTTCATGCCAACCGATTAGGCTATGCCTATTCTGCTCTTTTGGATTACACATGTCTGAACTTTCGATCTCTCCTGCTTTATATAACCGTGCCATGGCAGGCAATAAAGATGCTCAATTTGAACTGGCTGAAATTTATATGCAAAGTGAAAATGATGAGCATGTTGAACTTGCAGAAGAATGGGCACTCAAAGCAGCTCAGTTAGGTCATGTAGAAGCAATGTATTGGCTGGGTGAAGGCTATGCAGTCTATGCCAAAGATATGCTCGAAGAAGATCCGGAAGAATCTAAAACCTATTTTGAACATGCGCACCGCTGGTTAGAACAAGCGGCGAAGCATGACCATCCTGCTGCTATTTTAGAATTGGCCAATTTTTACCGTCGCGGCGATGTGGTGGAAAAAGATGTCGCTAAATCCATTGAACTGGTTGAACAATCTGCAAAATTAGGTGAAGTTCAGGCCATGCGTGATTTGGCTTTTATTTATGCCAATGGATTAGGCATCGACGCCGATGAAGAAAAAGCAGATTTTTGGAATGAAAAAGCCAATATGGCTGAGCAATAATCCAATTATTTTCTAAAAAATAAAGCCCATCTCATGATGGGCTTTTTTCATTCAACAATATGGCTCAGCTCGCCACATAATCATTTACATCCACAATAATGACTTGTCGGCAAATGCCTTCCGCACCACGCTGCTGTTCAAATACGTCTGCTGGCATGGCATCAAAGCTGTCAAAGAAACTGATCTCTGTCTCATCAATGTCATACACCAAGGAATGATTCCCCACTCCGTCTAGGGTGTCGTAATAGACAATCACAAACTGATTTTGTTCAAAAGCCTGCTGGATTTGTGCATAGCCAATTGCAGGTAATATAGGCAGTTCCAATTGATCCGCTTCTGCATAGCTGCGTTTTTCACTGTCTTGCAGCTCAGGATCATGCTCTGTGTAAAACTTTACTTGAAAGCCAAACTTTTTCAGTCCTACGGCTAAACCAATGGTTGTTGTGCCATGGCCAGCTTCATAAGCGCAAACTTCGATGAGTTGCTGAATATCTGCATCTATACCTAAGTGCTGCAGCAACATCCACACCGCATAAATGCCACCGTTGGCGTCTAAATTTGCCAACTCATCAGGTATTTCCATCGACATATATCAAAACTCAAAATTGCTTATGGACGATGATAAACAAATCAAAGCGGTTTTGCCTGCAAATTTTAATCCAGACCTGATTTCACATGCACAAAAATTATGTCCAAATCTTGTTTGGGTACAAAATTCTTTTCGACCATTTGAAACTGCGTAGCGCTGATTTTCTTCACTTTTCCTGCCCAGCAAAAAGAAACCAACTCTCCTGCATCACGCTCAATGGTCAGTTTAAAATCTTGAATAGGCTTTGCCCAATTAGCGCCTGTTTTTAAGATATAGTCCAATGCTTGAAATGGCGCATGCTGTGATTTTGCCTTTCTGAGTCCTGCCTTAAAGTTTTGATCCATACAAAAACTTTGATTATATTCATCAGGATATAAAGCCACAGACCCACCCACCAGCGGTGCATATTGATGCTGTACGCGGGTAAGCGCATTGGCTTTAAACGTTTGCTTCCAGCTATAAATCACCTGAGATGACCATGAAATTTCTTCACTCAAATCTTTGGGCAATACTTTTTGCAGCGCTGCATTTTTACAGTTTCTAAGCTTTGCCTCAAAAGTTTTATATTCAACATCTTGCCTGCTCCACGGATTCAGCATGTCTTTTTCCGTAAATCCGCATTGCTTAAAACTCTCAGTCATATCAATCGGCGCTGTTTTCTCATCTTTTTGAATAAAAGTGCGTACGTGCATTTCAGGCTGAATCGTTTTTCCATTCACTTGAACTTTAAAACTTTTGAGCAGCTTTTCTGTATTGGCAAAATCAGATTCAAAGAAGTTTTCAACTTTTGGCAACGGAAATAAGACCGTTTCAGTCACATCTTTATTGCTTAAATTTTTGAACTGATAATCGACCTTAATGATTTTTTTACTAATAAACAGGTCTTCACTGAACATTTGAATGTCTTTACTTTTCAGATACTGTACACCGCCTGTTGCCACGTAGCCTGTTGAGTCGTTGGCCGCGACAATAACAGGCCAAAACATCAATAAAGCCATTACGGGTTTAATCATTATTCTTATACTCCTGACCGATTTATGAAATTTAAATATTCGCGACGTAATTTTACAGATCAAAAAACCTATAAGTCAGATATTAAGCATTTTCGGATTGGAACTCACTCTATTTCCAAGTACAATACTGCCCTAGTCGAGGGATGCTGCGACTTTCTTATAGGCACTAAATATAAGATCGCTAGGCTCGACGATTCGGTTGGACACTCGCTCCAATCAACAACGGCATCCGCGAACATAATGATCAATTGTTTTTATTAAGGAGATCGTGATGAACGCGGTTAATGCTTCATTTACAGATTATAAAGTTGCCGATATTTCACTAGCTGACTACGGCCGTAAAGAAATCAAACTTGCAGAAGCAGAAATGCCAGCCCTAATGGGTCTTCGCAAACGCTATGCAGCGGCTAAACCGCTTGCTGGTGCGAAAATCCTTGGCTGTATCCACATGACCATTCAAACTGCAGTTTTAATTGAAACTCTAGTTGAATTGGGCGCAGAAGTACGCTGGACTTCATGCAACATCTTCTCTACTCAAGACCACGCTGCTGCTGCAATCGCTGCTGCAGGTATTCCTGTATTTGCTTGGAAAGGCGAAACTGAAGAAGAATACATGTGGTGTCTTGAACAGCAAATCAATGTGAACGGTACACCTTGGGATGCCAACATGATTCTGGATGATGGCGGTGACTTAACTGCGCTTGTTCACGAAAAATATCCTGAAGTGATTGCTAAAATCCACGGTATTACAGAAGAAACCACTACAGGTGTTCAACGTCTTTACGAAATGCACCGCGACGGTACTTTAAAAGTTCCAGCGATTAACGTAAATGACTCTGTAACCAAGTCTAAAAATGACAATAAATACGGCTGCCGCCACTCATTAAACGATGCAATCAAACGTGGTACAGATATGCTTTTATCTGGTCGTCGTGCGCTTGTAATCGGTTATGGCGACGTAGGTAAAGGTTCTGCTCAATCACTTCGTCAAGAAGGCATGATTGTACGTGTAACTGAAGTTGACCCAATCTGCGCAATGCAAGCATGCATGGACGGTTTCGAAGTTGTTGCTCCGTATAAAAATGGCATTCAAACTGGCAAGAAAGAAGACATCAACCTTGACCTTCTTCAAAATACTGACTTGATCGTAACAACGACTGGTAACTACCACGTATGTGACGCAGCAATGCTTGATTCATTAAAAGCTGGCGCTGTAGTTTGTAACATCGGTCACTTCGACACTGAAATCGATACAAACTACCTACGCGGTTACAAGTGGGTTGAAGTGAAGCCACAAGTTCACCAAGTGTATCGTACCGAAAATGAAAACGATTACTTAATCCTTCTTTCTGAAGGTCGTTTGGTGAACCTTGGTAACGCAACTGGTCACCCATCGCGTATTATGGATGGTTCTTTTGCTAACCAAGTATTGGGGCAAATGCACCTATTCGCTGAAAAATTTGCTGATCTTCCTGAAGATCAAAAACAAGCTGCGATCCGCGTAGAACTTATTCCTAAGAAATTAGATGAAGAAGTTGCTGCAGCAATGGTTGCAGGTTTCGGTGGCGTATTGACGACTTTGACTCAAGAACAAGCGGATTACCTCGGTGTTCAAGTTGAAGGCCCGTTCAAAGCTGAGGCTTATAAATACTAAGTTCTATAAATACCTCTCCCTAACCCTCTCCTGAGCGTGCTTCAAGCACTGCTTTGAAGCTCAGCGCAAGAGAGGGAACTCTTCATTGTGAAAGCAAATTTGTTGTTAACTCCAAATAACTATTACTTTCATAATGGAAGTCCCTTCTCCCTCTGGGAGAAGGTTAGGATGAGGGGATTTTTTTTAAATAAAAGTATTTATAAAAAAGGATTTGAACATGTCAAAACAGATTCCTATTTCCTTTGAGTTTTTCCCGACCAAAACTGATGCGGGCGCGGAAAAACTTAAAGTTGTACACCAAGAACTTCAATTATTAAATCCTGAATTTTTCTCTGTAACATATGGTGCAGGCGGTTCTACCCGTGAACGCACTTTGTCTACATTGAACGATTTCAACGGTAAAGGCACACCGGTTGCCCCTCACCTGTCTTGTATTGGTGATAGCAAAGCACGTATTGCTGAATTGCTGGATTTGTATAAGTCACAAGGCATTGACCGTATTGTTGCGCTTCGCGGTGACTTGCCTTCAGGTCAGGTGGGTTTAGGCGAATTACCTTATGCAACTGACCTTGTACGTTTCATCCGTGAACATACAGGCGATCACTTCAAAATTGAAGTTGCAGCTTATCCTGAAATGCATCCTCAAGCAGACAGTTTTGATCTCGACATCAAACGTTTCTGCGATAAAGCCAATGCGGGCGCAAACGCAGCTTTGACACAGTTCTTCTTTAACCCTGATGCATACTTCTACTTTGTAGAGCGCATTCAAAAAGAAGGCGTGAACATTCCTGTAGCGCCAGGCATTATGCCGATTACCAATGCAAGTAATTTAATCCGCTTTGCTGATGGTACAGGTGCAGAAATTCCTCGCTGGATTCGTAAACAGCTTGCGACTTATGGCGATGACACAGCGTCAATCAAAGCCTTTGGTCATGAAGTGATTGTGAAACTTTGCGAACGTCTGATTGCTGGTGGTGCGCCAAGCTTGCACTTCTATACCATGAATACCACTGACCCTACACGTCAACTTGTGAAAGACCTCGGTCTTGCATAAGACATTTCGACCTTTTTGAGAGTAAAACTTTAATGCCACGTTTTTATATTGAAGCTGATTTAACTGTTAATACGACTGTTGAATTAACGGAAACAGTGTTTCATCACTGGGTAAAAGTTTTACGTGCTCAAGTGGGCGAAACTGCCACTTTGTTCAATGGGCAAGGTGGCGAATATCATGTTAAATTGGTTGAAGTCGCTAAAAAGTCGGCTGCCGTCCAAGTATTGCAATTCAATCCAAGCAATCGCACACCACATTTTACGGCGCTCTTGGGTCAAGTGATGAGCAAAGGCGACCGCATGGATTATGCGATTCAAAAAGCGGTGGAACTCGGTGTTTCTGAAATTCAACTACTCATTTCAGAACGTTGTGAAATGCGTTTGAAGTACGATCGTGATCAAAAGAAACTCGACCATTGGCAAGGTATTGCCATTGCAGCTTGCGAACAGTGTGGTCTCAACATTGTCCCTAAAGTACTTGCGCCACTTTCCCTTGAAAAATGGTTGGAAAGTGATCTGCCGACAACTAAATTGGTACTCGCACCCAATAAAGATGAAGTTGATGTATTAGCTGATGCTGACCCGCACTTTGCCTTACTGATTGGCCCTGAAGGTGGCTTGAGCGAAGCCGAGATCAGCGCAGCAAATGAGAAAGGTTTCGTGAACTGGTGTATCGGTGAACGTGTCCTTCGCACAGAAACTGCACCTGTAGTTGCACTTTCAATTTTAAATTATAAATCTATTTAATTTTTACTCGATAGTTCATCTGAAAGCATCAATGATGGCATCCTTGATATTGCTTTTTATTTGTAACGCAATTACCCTAGAGTCAATAAAAACAAATGATTTGTTACTAAGAATAAACAAATACTCTCAGGAACAATACAAATACAACGATCTAGATTTGGTTAAGGCAGGATTTTTATATTCATGACGTATAAACAAGATGAATATATCAAGCAGTACAATCATACTGCTCAAATTGCGAACACGATTCGCCATAGCCGCTATTTTTTAGTCAGTATTCTGATTATTTGCTTATATATTTTTTCGATATATCAAATTTTTTATAAATCACCATCTTTGTATTTCAATATTTGGTTTATTTTTACCGAAGTTTTTGTCAGTTTATGCTGGCTGATGAGCACCGTTTATTTTAAACCCGAACAATATTCACTGATGATTGCGCATCGTTGGCTACAATTTCAGTGTTTTTCTGTCGGCACACTGATTGCGAGCGGTATTTTTTTAATTTTTTATTATTTGCCTGCGACCAATCAAAGCTTTGAACCAATTCAAGCCCTGACGCTCTCTGCCCTACTCTTGATCGTGACGCAAACCTTTGGTTTGACCTATTTGACGCAAAAACTCAATTATTTTTGTTTAGCCTTTATCCCGTCTATCGTGCCCTATCTGATTGCACAGTTCTTTTTCTTAGATGGTTCAAATCACTTATTTAGCCTGAGTATTAATTTTGGGCTCATTGTGATTCTAATGTGCGCCATGACGTCATATCGAATTCATCGTCGTGTATCGACCTTACATGCTAAAAATAACCTACTGGTCGATAGTGCCAAGCAACAAGTCAAATGGACTGATGAACTGTGTCAGCAGCTCCAAGACGAAGTCAACAAATCACGAGACATCGAATTACAGCTACAACTGGGTAACCAAATCCTTGAACAGAAAGTTAAAGAGCGAACCTTCGACATTGAGCAAATGAACAAGGATTTAGAAAACCAACAAGCCAATTTAGTCCTTGCGCATGAAATCGCCGGTTTACGTCCTTGGGATTGGAATATCAAAGACCGTAAAATCGTTGTCACCAACTATAAGCAAGAAAAAACCCTTAGACATTCGAAAGAGCATCAGCAACAGTTACAACATGTGATCCATCCTGATGATATTCCTCATTTTAAATCAGCAATGATTCAACATCTTCGTGGATTTAAAGACCGTTATGAGGCCACCTATCGGATTCAAAACAGTCAAGGAAAATGGAGTTGGGTACATGATATTGGGCGAGTCATTCAACGCGATCCAGATAACCGCAAGCCCTTGCGCATGGTCGGTATTCGTCGTGATATCCATCAAGAACGGACGTCTCAAGAACGTTTAAAACTTGCAGCCAGCGTACTCGAACAAGCTGCTGAAGGGATTTTCATTTTAAATGAAGAGCTGTGCTATATCGAAGTCAATCCGTTTTACGAACAATTAACCGGCTTTAACTACGACCAAATTATTGGCAAACATCTATTTGATATCACAGCAAATTACAAATCAATTCAACGCAGTATGCACTACTCGATCATTAAACAAGTGCTGAAAATTGGTGAATATGATGGTGAGTTGCACGAAAAATTTCTTTCAGGTAAAGAACTGACGCTATGGATGCATATTAATGCGATTACTGATGATCAAAACCGCGTTACCCATTATATCGGGATTGTCTCAGACCTGACCGAACGTAAATTGCAAGAACAACGTTTATCTTATTTAGAAAATTATGACACCTTAACGGATTTGCCGAACCGTTTTTATTACAACTATCAACTGCATCAATATTTAGTTTCACAGCAAGATTCGATTAAACAGTTGGCCGTCATTCGTTTAAACATCGACCGTTTCCGTCCATTAAATGAATATCTCAGCAACAATGGTGGTGACGAACTGTTACGCCAAGTCGCACAGCGTTTACGTCTAACCAATGCCGAAGCATTATTTGTTGCGCATTTAAATGGCGATGATTTTGCGATTGTGTATGAAATTTCACATATCCGCCCTTCTGTGCAAGAGCATTGTGAACGCATCAATAAAGCCTTTAGCATTCCATTTAATATTTTTGGCCAAGAACATGTCATCACCTTATCGATGGGTGTAGCGTTCTATCCTGAGCATGGCCGTCAGCTAGATTATCTAAATAACTGTGCAGAACAAGCGCTGAGCGAAGCTAAAAATTTGGGAGGCAATACTACACGTTATTATTCCAATGAAAATACCGCATTATTAGAGCAAGGGATCTTCTTGGAACGCGACTTGCGTAAAGCCATTCAAAATAATGAGCTGGTGGTGTATTACCAACCGAAGATCAATTTCCGTGATAAAAATATTTACGGTTTTGAAGCCTTGGTGCGCTGGAATCATCCTGAAAAAGGCTTAATACCACCGGGCTTATTTATTCCTTTAGCAGAACAAACCAGTTTAATTTCCGATATCGGGCGTTTTGTCCTGCAAAAAACCGCGCAGCAAATTCGCTTTTGGAATAATTTGGGTTATCAAAATATTTGTGTATCCGTCAATATTGTTGCACAGCAACTGCGCCGTGGACAATTATTAAATGATTTAGATGAAGCGATAGATGCCAATCAAATTGATGGTGCCAGTCTGGAACTGGAAATTACAGAATCTTCTTTGGTCGAAAATCTAGATTCAGTACGTGAACTATTAAACGAAATAAAAAAACGTAAAATCAATATTTCACTTGATGATTTTGGCACTGGCTACTCATCTCTATCCTATCTGGCTGATTTTCCAATTGATATTTTAAAAATAGATCGCAGTTTTATCTCTAAAATTGGTGAAAATAAACAATTGGCCATCGTTAGTGCCATGATTGCCATGGGTAAAGCGATGGGCATGACGGTAGTCGCTGAAGGGATTGAAACTGAACAGCAGTTACAGTATCTACAAGACTTAGAATGTGACATTGCTCAAGGCTATTTTTTCTCTAAGCCACTGCCACAAGAAGAGGCAACCGTGTTCCTTGAAAATAATATCTCTTCGCCTGCTTATACTTACTTAATATAAGTCACTATGCCTGAGCTATAAGATTGTCTGAAAAAGACGCGACTTCGACTGTCCCAACTGTGCAACTAATGTTATATTCAAGCGGATAAAGCAAGCATTGCAGCTTTATATTGGATAAACAAAACACAATCGAGATACAGATGGACGATCAATCTTTAAAACAGCAGGCTTTGTATTATCACGAATTTCCAACTCCGGGGAAAATCAGCGTTACACCAAGCAAACAATTGGTCAACCAACACGATTTAGCCCTCGCATACTCGCCAGGTGTCGCTGCACCTTGTTTAGAAATTGAACGCGACCCATCTACTGCTGCACTTTACACAGCGCGCGGTAATCTTGTTGCTGTAGTCAGTAACGGTACAGCCGTACTGGGCTTAGGTAACATTGGTCCTTTAGCGTCAAAACCTGTTATGGAAGGTAAAGGCGTTCTATTCAAAAAATTCGCTGGTGTTGATGTTTTTGACATTGAAATTGCTGAAAACGATCCAGACAAAATCGTAGATATCGTTGCAGCATTAGAACCAACTTTCGGTGGTATCAACCTTGAAGACATCAAGGCCCCAGAGTGTTTCTACATCGAGCAAAAACTTCGTGAACGCATGAATATTCCTGTGTTCCATGATGACCAACACGGTACATCGATCATTGTGGGTTCTGCATTACTGAATGCACTTCAACTCAATGGCAAAAAAATTGAAGAAATCAAAATTGTCGCTTCTGGCGCAGGTGCTGCTGCCCTTTCATGTTTGAACTTACTTTGCGCACTTGGCGTGAAAAAAGAAAACATCGTTGTGGCAGATTCACGCGGTTTATTGACGACTAAACGTGAAGGCTTGGATGAGTCGAAAAAGGCATACGTTCAGGACATCGAAGGCTCTCAGCTTGCTGATGTAATGGAAGGTGCGGACATGTTCCTTGGTCTTTCTGCAGCAGGTATTTTGACCAAAGAAATGGTTAAAGTCATGGCGAAAGATCCGATTATCTTTGCCCTTGCTAACCCAGACCCTGAAATTCTTCCTGAACATGCACATGAAGCACGTCCAGACGTGATTATGGCAACTGGCCGTTCAGACTATCCAAACCAAGTGAATAATGCACTTTGCTTCCCTTATATCTTCCGTGGTGCACTAGATGTTGGCGCAACCACGATTAATGAAGAGATGAAGATTGCTTGTGTACATGCGATTGCTCGCATGGCACATGTCGAAGCTGATGCTGCATCGTATGGTGAAAAATCTGCTTCATTTGGTCGTGATTACCTGATTCCGCGCCCATTAGATCAACGTTTGATTCTTGAAATTGCACCTGCAATTGCACAAGCAGCGATGGATTCTGGTGTTGCAACTCGTCCGATTCAAGACTTCTCTGCATATCGTCAACGTTTATCTGAATTCGTCTACAACTCTGCGTTTATGATGAAACCAATTTTTGCGCAAGCGAAAACTGATCCGAAACGCATTGCATATGCTGAAGGTGAAGATTTACGTGTACTTCGCGCGGTGCAAATTGCTGTTGATGAAGGTTTAGCAAAACCAATTCTTGTCGGTCGTCCTGCAGTCATTGAAGCGAACATCAAGAAATTAGGTCTACGTCTTGAAGACGGCGTGAACATCACTATCGTCGATCAAGAGAAAAACCCTGATTACGATAAGTTTGCTGACGATTACTACAGCATCATGCAACGTAAAGGTGTAACACCTGAATACGCTCAGCGTGAAGCACGTCGTCGCTCTACCCTGATCGCTGCAATGCTGGTTCGTCATGGTGTGGCTGACGGTATGCTATGTGGTACTTATTCTAGCTATGACATTCACTTAGACTTCGTCAGCAATGTGATTGGGCTAAAAGAAGGCCGTAATAACTTCTTCACGCTGAATGCATTAATGCTTGAAGATCGTAACTTGTTTATTGCCGACACTTACATTAACCGTAACCCAACAGCTGAACAGCTTGCTGAAATGACTATTTTAGCGGCTGAAGAAGTCCGCCGTTTTGGTATTACGCCGCGTGTAGCATTGCTTTCTCACTCAAGTTTCGGTTCTGACCAAAATGATCCTAGCGCTCAAAAAATGCGTAAGGTTTATGATATTTTGTCAGAAATTGCACCTGAACTTGAGGTTGAAGGTGAAATGCATGGTGATGCCGCATTGGATGAAAATATTCGTCATTTCGCATACCCGAACTCACGTTTTAAAGGTTCTGCGAACTTGCTGATTATGCCTAATCTGGATGCAGCGAACATTTCGTTCAACTTGTTGAAATCAACTTCAGGTAGTAACGTGACGATTGGCCCAATTCTTTTGGGTGCTGCAAAACCCGTTCATATTTTAACGCCAACAGCGACAACTCGCCGTTTAGTGAATATGACTGCATTGACTGTTGCAGAGATTCAAGAAAACGAAAAATTAGCACTCTAATTTAGTTGACCTGAACACACTTTGTGACTTGAGAAAACCTCTGTTCTGTAGCATGATTGCTCTAAGAATAGAGGTTTTTTCATGCAAGTTTATTTAGTAGGCGGTGCAGTTCGAGATCACTTGCTCGGGCACCCCTATCACGAAAAAGATTATGTCGTTGTCGGTGCAACGCCGGAACAATTACTTGCTCAAGGTTATCAACCTGTGGGTAAAGATTTCCCTGTTTTTCTTCATCCAGAGACCAAAGACGAATATGCCTTAGCCCGTACAGAACGTAAGTCTGGACATGGGTATCATGGCTTTGAATTTTATACCGACGTCAATGTCACACTCGAACAAGATCTCATTCGACGTGACCTCACGATCAATGCGATTGCCATGGATGATGCTGGCCAAATTTATGATCCCTACCATGGTCAACAAGATTTAGAGCGACGCATCCTTCGCCATGTGTCTGATGCCTTCGTCGAAGATCCTTTGCGAGTTCTGCGGATTGCACGTTTTGCAGCACGTTATAAAGCTTTAGGTTTTAAAGTGGCTGAAGAAACACTTGCGCTGATGCAAGAGCTTGCCAAATCTGGCGAGCTTGAAGCCCTCACACCTGAACGCGTATGGAAGGAAACATCCCGTGCATTAATGGAAGACCATGCAGATGAATATTTTGAAGTCTTAAGAGCCTGTGGCGCTTTAAAAGTCTTATTCCCTGAAATTGATGCGTTATACGGTATTCCACAGCGTCCTGAATATCACCCTGAAATAGACTGCGGCATTCACACCATGATGTCGCTACAGCAAGCCTGTCGTGCCAATTATTCTCTGGATGTTCGTTTTGCCGTACTGGTACACGACTTAGGCAAAGCACTTACTCCAGTAGATGAGTTACCGCGCCATATCATGCATGAAGAACGTGGTGTAAAACCCGTTACCGAAGTCTGTGACCGTATGCGTGTTCCCACCAATACCAAGCAATTGGCCATCTCAGTGTGTAAAGAGCATTTAAAATGCCATCAAGCCTTGAGTTTAAAACCGGGTACATTATGGCGTCTGTTACAACGCATGGATGTACTACGCCGTCCTGAACGCGTAGAGGCCTTTGTACAAGCCTGTGAATGTGATTCACGTGGTCGCTTAGGTTTAGAGGATCGTGCCTATCCGCAAGCTCAATACGTTTTAGATGCCATGCAGGTGGTTCGCAATATTAAAGCTGCCGATCTTCCACCTGATGTATCAGGGCCGGATATTGGTGAAATGCTGATTGAACGACGTATCCAAGCCATTGCAGAACTAAAAACCAGTCAATATGCAGTTGAAGCATAATTAGAGCACCTTCGGGTGCTTTTTTAATTTACCTTTTCTATATTTTCCTTTTCTATATTTTTAAAACTTTAACTTTTGCAATATTTCACCTTGCCCTTTCAGATATAGATAAGCTTTGAAAAATATCTGCATTCACATCAAGGCTCATTCATCTATGCTCTAAGGAAAACAAACCATCGAGCTGACAATATGCATCCCCAAATTCGTCCACTACACCTCCCAAAAGATCTCCTCGACATTCATCAACTCACACTCCAATTGGGTTATGAAATACCACCAGAGCGACTCCAACAGCATTGGCAGTTGATTCATTTGGATAAGCATTATCAAACCTTGGTGAGGACGGCTGATGACCGCGTCATTGGTTATGCAGGTTTTATCCAACAATACAGTTGGGAGTTTGAGGAAGGATTTATTCGGATTCAGGCTTTTGTCATTGATGCCAGTTATCGCGGTCAAGGTTTAGGGCGACGCTTCATGCAAGCCATTGAGCAAAGCGCTCGGCGACAAGGTCTAAAACGTATTTTACTCAACAGTGGTAATCGTCCTGAACGCTATGCCGCACATGCTTTTTATCAAAATTTAGGGTTTGAAGCCTATAGTTTGGGTTTTACTAAATATTTAAATTGATCGGCCAATTTTACCATCAGCCGATCAAGACATTTTTTAAGAAATATCAGCTGGGAAACTAATGACTTTTTCAAGTTTTAACTGATTCGTTGCCACCATTAGCAATCGATCAATGCCTAAGGCTATACCTGCACACTCACTCATATACGGTAATGCAGCAAGCAAATATTCATCAATCGGCATCACATGCAAGCCAAGTTTAGCGCGCTCTGCATTATCCGCCTCAAAACGACGGCGTAAAACGTCTGCATCAATCAGTTCATCATAAGCATTTGCTAACTCTAAACCTTCGATATATAGCTCAAATCGTGCTGCAACCAATTCACCATCTTCGTCCACACGGGTTTTCGCCAAAGAAGCCATTTCCGGTGGAAAATCTGTAAGGAACACTGGCGTATCAAAACCGAGGCTCGGCTCAACATAATGCGAGAACAATAAATCGATATAGCCTAAACGGTCTTCACCCAGATCTAAGCTTAGTCCCACACGACGACAGCAATCTTTCAGATCTTGTAAAGAAGCTTGTAACGGGTTCAAATCCAAACGATCCATAAAGGCATGCTTATAGCTCAAAATAGTTGGACGAACTTCACCAAAGCGCTGTTTCAAAGTTTCATTCAATAAGTCCGTCACTTCAAACATCAAGTCTTTTAAGCTAAAACCCGGACGGTACCATTCCAACATGGTGAATTCACTGTTGTGTTTACGTCCATGTTCATCATCACGGAAAACTTTACAGATTTGGTAAATAGATCCACTGCCACTTGCCAACAGACGTTTCATGGCAAATTCAGGTGAAGTTTGCAAATAATGCGTTTGCTTTTGACCATTCACATGGCGCTGAGCCTGTACCGATGCTAAATGCACATCGGTGACACCCGCTTGAGAAAGCACAGGTGTTTCCACTTCTAGTACATCACGTGCCGCAAAAAACTGGCGAATTTGAGCATACATCGTGGCACGTGCACGAAGTGCAGTGAGTTCACAACTCGGTTGAAAGTTCATTTGACTCATGCTGCTGGGCCTCCATGTGCAGCCCATTCACGGCGTAAAGGATAGGTTTTACGTAAATAATCAAAGGCTTTTTGATCCACCTTGCCGTCTTTTAGGCAAGCACGTAAGTTAGCATCATCACGAGCGATGTCATAAATATCTTTTAAGTATCGCTGTAATACCGTCTTAAAGTCAGCACCAGTAAAATACTGTTCACAGACGGGCAACTGACTTTCAAAAGCTTTATTTATCGGTTGATTAAAAGTTTGACAGAATGCTTCGTAGATCATCTGTGTGCCACGTGCTTTACCTTCCAAGCTATAGCCCGCAATATGCGGTGTCACCACGTAAATTAAATCTAACAACGCAGCTGAAATCTCTGGCTCATGTTCAAAAACATCTAAGACCACTTTACGCTGAGTCTGTTGAATATCAGCAATTAAAGCAGCTTCTTCGACCACTGGCCCACGCGCGGAATTAATCAAAATCGCTGAAGGCTTCATAGCAGCAAGCGCAGCAGCGTTGATTAAATGATAGGTCGGATGTTCACCCTCTTTGGTCAGTGGCACATGAGTACTAATCGCATCTGCACTTTTTAACAGTTCTGCAAATTCAACTTGTTTCACCTGATCAGATTGCACAAATGGATCATAGCCAATGACATTCCAACCGAATAATTCTGCCATGACGGCCAAACGTGAACCGACATTACCTAAGCCAACGATGCCCAAGGTAAATTGTTCATTTGCATTCAACAATTCAGGTTTAACATAAAGCAATGCCGTAATCACATATTCAGCAACCGCTTGTGCATTACAACCTGCGGCATTTGACCAAGCAATCCCCTGCTTTTCTAAAGCAGTAATATCTAAATGATCTGTTCCAATCGTAGCACTACCGACAAATTTGAGTGCGGTCTGTTGAATTAAGTCTGCATTTACCTGAGTCACCGATCGTACCAACAATGCATCGGCTTCTTTGACATCTGCATGGGTCAATGTTCGACCTGCCGCTTGCTTTATTTCACCAAATTCGGCAAAAAAATACTCAGTAAATGCCAGATTTTCATCTGCAACGATTTTCATAGTTCATCTCATAGTTCCACTATGAACATGATAACGCGTTGCTCAAGCCATGACTATTCTTCTGCACATAAGGCATAGCGCCTATACTCTATGAGCTAGATGATTGAAAATTATATTATCTGCAATAATCTGACTGCTGATCGTCAATTAAGGACAAGGCCGCCTGCCAAGCCGCTTGAATAATGGGCTCGGCCATCGGATTTTCAAACTGCTGCAACGTATGTTCACAAACCTTCGGACTTGGATAATGCAATGTAGCACTCGACAATGCTTTTACTTGAATTTGACAAGCTCGTTCTAAAAAGTAAATTTCATGAAATGCCCGTGCCACACTATCACCAGTCGCAAGCAAACCGTGATTACGTAAAATCATACAGCGATAATGCCTCATATCCTGTACCAATCTTTCACGCTCTTCAGTTGAAAAGGCTATGCCCTCATATTCATGATAAGCAATGTTCTGATAGAACTTTAACGCATGTTGTGAGATTGGCAATAATCCATGTTCCTGTGCAGAAACTGCCACGCCATCCGCAGTATGCGTATGAATCACGCAATTAATATTTGCACGCGCATGATGTAAGGCAGAATGAATCACAAAGCCTGCTACATTCACCATCTTCCCTGCATCATAGGTTTCAACAATTTTACCTTCATGATCAATTTTGACCAAATCCGAAGCCGTCATTTTGTCAAAGGTCACACCATAACGATTAATCAGAAAATGCTCCGGTTCATGACTTAAACGTAAGCTGATATGGGTATCAATTAAGTCGGTCATTTTATAATAAGCCACCAAGCGATACAGAGCCGCCAATTGACAACGCGCTTGCCATTCCAGTTCATGAATAAGCTCTGGTTTTTGCATGGGTGAATTCCTTTTCTAAATCGATTGATCTTGTTTTCTGTTTATTGTGAATAATTAATAGCATGTCATATCCATGCTGTATATCAGCTTCGCCTGTAGAAAAAAACTATTCAAAAAATTTAGGCAATAAAAAACCCCAATGTTTTACATTGGGGTTTTTTGAATATGGCGGAAGCGGTGAGATTCGAACTCACGGAGGACTCGCGCCCTCGTCGGTTTTCAAGACCGGTGCATTAAACCGCTCTGCCACGCTTCCATGGCCGCTATCATATAAATAAAAATTCAGCTTGGCAAATTATTTTGCTTTATTTTGAACACTTGGCGAATCGTTCATACAAAATTTAGGCGATTCGAAAATTTTGGATTAGGTCAGAAAAATTGAAGGTGAATAAATATGTATTAAATTGAGATCATAGCTAATTGCATTGCCTAAATTTACACATATAAAAAAACCCTGATGTTAAAAACATCAGGGTTTTTGAATTTGGCGGAAGCGGTGAGATTCGAACTCACGGAGGACTCGCGCCCTCGTCGGTTTTCAAGACCGGTGCATTAAACCGCTCTGCCACGCTTCCATGGCCGCCATCATATAAACAAAATTCAGCAATGGCAAATTATTTTGTAAAAAATACGTCTAATTGAACAAAATAAAAGCAGTTTGTTATTTTTCAGTACTTTCGCCCATTTCATAACGAATTGAATTGATATACCAACATTTTTTTCCCAATGGAGTTAGGACTTCGACCTCATCATCCACTTGCTTCGACAGGAGTGCTCGAGCCATAGGTGAATCAATTGAGATATGCTGCGGATGATGATCATAAATTTCATCTACCCCCACGATCCTTAACGTTTTTTGTTCGCCGTCTTCATTTTCAATTTCGACCCACGCCCCAAAATAGACTTTCCCTTTTTGTTCGGGTGAATAATCGATAATACGAAGCTCTTCCAAACGTTTTCCCAAATAGCGTACACGTCGGTCAATTTTGCGTAACAATTGCTTATTATATTGATAATCCGCGTTTTCCGAACGGTCGCCAAGACTGGCCGCCCAGTTCACTTTTTTGGTAATTTCAGGTCGTTCTTCATGCCATAAATGTTGAAGTTCAGCGACCAATAAATCGTGTCCACCACGGGTAATTAAGTTAGATTTCATGATGATTTTTCGGCCTTGAGCAAGCGCTGATTTTTACAAAACATGCCTATTTTATCCTCCATTTCTACACAGGCAAAGTATATAAAATTTATTCGCAAACAAAATCAATTATTTATGTTACATATTTTAATATTTTTTCGTACAAAATTTGACAAGTATTTTTTTGCTTATTATTATGCGCACATCTTTCAGGCTTGTTTAATTTTTATCCAGTGTAGATTTTCTACATATTTCCCGAAAACCCCTAGTCATTTTTGAATGACGTCATGACTGCCCAACCCTTATTGAATTTATCAAACTTGAAAAAGTCTGAGGCGTGTTTGCCTTTGCTTTTTAGGGCATAAATTACTTGTAGCGGAGACAACATGCACAGTAGTTCAACTTCTGGGTCGAGGCTTTGCCTTAACTCTTTTAACTCTCTCCCATTTAAAGCGCTTGCACTTAGTACTGTCTTAATTCCTTTTCACAGTATTAATGCCAGCAAAACAGCTCATCAATATGATGCTGTCGTCAACAGTAATAAACTCACTGTTGTTGCCGTTGCCAATCCTGACATTGTTTTTCAGGATGGTAAACATCGACATGGTTTTGGTTACGACCTTGCACGTAACTATGCAGAAAGTTTAAATGTCCAATTAGATTTTAAAACAGTGAATGACAATGCCACTGCTTTAAAAATGGTTGCCAAAGGTCAAGCCAATTTTGCTATGACCACTGCCGAAATGAGTACCATTGAAGCCAAGCATTTGACGTCATTTTCAGCCAGTTGTGGTGATACCGTTTCTTTGAAAAAGAATGGTTTAAACAGCAACTTAAACTGGGTATTTAAAAATGCAGACGATCCACTCAGCCAAACCGCGAGTGGCTTTATTTGCCGTGCCAAACAAAATGGCGCAATTGGACAGTTGGCATCATTCTACAACCGTAATGTGGTCAAACAAGATTCTTGGAATGTGAT
The DNA here is from genome assembly GCF_013417245.1 of Acinetobacter sp. YH16042. Taxonomy (NCBI): domain Bacteria; kingdom Pseudomonadati; phylum Pseudomonadota; class Gammaproteobacteria; order Moraxellales; family Moraxellaceae; genus Acinetobacter; species Acinetobacter sp. YH16042. The sequence continues at coordinate 126,138 of NZ_VPEJ01000008.1, read as the reverse complement.
TCAACGTGATTTAAGTAAACGTATGCCGATCTATAAGGCAAGTTTTAAAAACACGGCCAAGCAATACGACCTAGACTGGCATTTATTGGCAGCAATTGGTTATCAAGAGTCTTACCTCAAACCTGACTCGGTATCCCCAACGGGTGTTCGTGGCATTATGATGCTGACCAACAGTACAGCAAAAGCCATGGGTGTGAGCAACCGTACAGATGCGACTCAAAGCATTCAAGGTGGTGCAAAGTACTATGACCAAATGTTAAACCGTTATAGTAACATTCCGTACCCTGATCGTAATTGGTATGCCTTAGTGGCTTATAACATGGGTCCTGGTGCTGTAAGTCAGATTCAAAAGCGCATCCAGTCTCAGGGTAAAAACCCGAATAAGTGGGTGAATTTATATGCTTATCTAGACCGTAACAAGGCCAGCAATGGTCGTTATCGTCAAGCTGTGCAATATGTCACGCGTATTCGTGCGTATTTGGAACATATTAAAACCACACCTCAACTTGTGAATATCTAATATGCGTCCACCTAACATTTACATGTGAGCGCACAAAAAAAAGCTTACCTTCGGGTAAGCTTTTTTCGTTTTAAACTTAAGCAGTTTGCTCAAGTACTTTTTTGAACAAATCTTTTTGCTCAGCACTTGGTTTTGCTGTTTGTAATGCCATCAATTGTGACATATCACCTTGTACTTTTATTTTGCCCGTCATAAACGCTTGCATCGCTGCAGCCATATCAAACTCAAGGAATACTTTACGTAAAGTTTCAGCATCCATGTTCAACGTTGTTTTCGCGTTTGAAGATAAACCTTTTTTAATTGCACCACCATCTAATGACAATTCAGTATTGCCTGCAGCGTCAGCAACCACAAGGTTAATTGCAAGATTAGCCAATGCAGGTGGTAAGTTTAAATCACCAGCTTGAGCTGTCAGAGTTTCTACAGTTGAAAACCAATCATCAGTTAAAAAAGCAGGCATGATCTTTCCTCAATTTATTTTGTTCGTGTGTGTTGCCGTTCCGGACAACATCAGTGCAAGCATATTTTGCTTGAGGCTTGTTATAGCATGATCATTTGCGAAAAGGCTAAAGTTTTTTGTACGCACCGTTCAATATTTAACTGTTTAACAACAAAATGAGAAAAATCATAAGCATAAAAAAGGCATTCCGTAGAATGCCTTTTGCGTGATGAAGTTTTCGGCTTAATCTGCCATAAAACCTAAGTTCACCATATTAATGCGTTTGCTTTCTGAATCACCTTCTTCAGTTGAACAACTTTCGCTATTTTTAAAGTCAAATTCGCGTTGTTCATCTAGGGCTTCAAAGTCGAATAACTCACGGTCAGCCAGTTGTGAAGGTGATACATTTTGCAACGCACCAAAAATACTGTGTAAACGTTTTGGAAATTCTTTATCCCAAGTACGCAGCATGTCATTTAGCATCGCACGTTGTAAGTTTTCCTGTGAACCACACAAGTTACATGGGATAATTGGGAACTTACGCATTTCTGCATACTTGATAATGTCTTTTTCTTCCACATAAGCCAGTGGACGAATCAAAATGTTCTTTTTATCAGAAGACAATAATTTCGGTGGCATGGCTTTTAAGCTACCGCCATGGAACAAGTTCAAGAAGAACGTCGCCAAAATATCATCACGATGATGACCTAAAGCCACTTTCGTCGCCCCAATTTCTTGAGCAAAGCCGTATAACGAACCACGACGTAAACGTGAGCATACTGCACAATACGTTTTACCTTCTGGGGTTAAACGTTTAGTAATGCTGTAGGTATCTTTTTCTAAGATGTAATACGGAATTTTGTTTTCTTCTAAATAACGTGGCAATACTTCTTCAGGGAAACCCGGTTGTTTTTGGTCAAGGTTGACCGCAACCACATCAAAATTAATCGGTGCAATACGCTTAAACTGCAACAAAATGTCGAGCAAGGTATAACTGTCTTTACCGCCTGAAATACAGACCATCACCTTGTCGCCCTCTTCGATCATTTTAAAATCACGAATGGCATGACCGACCTGACGGCGTAGCTTTTTCAATAAACGATAATACGCAGAGCTAGTTGGTAGTTCTGGTTTGAAATTAAATCCTTGTTCGGACTCAACTGGCGAGAACATAGACGAGTTAAACCTAAAAAAAAATACCGCGCAATTTTATCCGATTCGCAGACTTCTCGCATCAAAAGAATGTAATTTCCGAAAAAAGTAAAAATACTGTCATGATCACGTCATCCTCAGCGCATTATTTTATACGGTCGAGTTCATTTTTTAGGCGAAACGCTTATCTTTTGGACTTTTCCACAGTTGTCCACAAAAGCTGTGGATAACTTTGTGGATTTTAAATGACTTGACAAGGTGAGCTGCCCTTATTTTAAGGCTTCTATTTAAATTGATCATTTTTTGATCAATTTATTATCCCTTACTTATCAATGCTTTAGATGTGTCAAGTTATGCTCATTAAAAAAAAATAAATATTTTTTTTGATTATTGAATCATCAAAATGACTTGATTTTTACAAAGTAAAGAAGAAATCAGCCCTCGAAGCCTTTTCATCTGATTTTTTTTTGATAAACTCTATTTTAACTGTTTGGGGACAGAATTTTTTTCTTCACAATAAAATGAAAAACAATACTTGGACTTTGGGGCTGTTATTAAGTGGAAGTGTGGCTATCAGTTTAGCTGCACCGAGCATTTTTGCCGGCCAAACGATCTATCAATTACGTGAAAGTAACGGCACAACGCTACTAACCAATAAACAAGGCCGCTATAGCAATCTGAAAGTCGAGAAAAAAACCTACTATCCGGACAGTAATATCCATAGTTATAGTAACTGGGGCTCAAATGAAGCGTCTGTGTTGCCAAGCTATAGCCGTAATAAAAATGCCTTTGACAATATTATTAAACAAGCCGCGGCCCAACATGGTGTTTCCGAAGGTCTGATCAAAGCGGTGATGCATACCGAATCTGGTTTTAACACCAATGCACGCTCACCAGTCGGTGCGCAAGGTTTAATGCAACTCATGCCTGCCACAGCACGTCGCTTCAATGTATCGAATGCCTACGATCCACATCAGAACATTATGGCTGGTGCGCGCTATTTATCTTGGCTACTGAAACGTTTTAATGGCAACACCTCACTTGCCTTAGCTGGTTATAACGCAGGTGAAGGCAATGTCGCAAAATATGGTGGCATCCCACCTTTTCGTGAAACTCAAGACTATGTCCGCCGTGTCACTAGCCGCTACAGCAACCTATATGCTGGTAGTTTAAGTGTCTCGGGTTCGAGCAGTTCAAATAGCACTTCTAATAGTGGTCGGATTATTGCCAGTTCGGACAATTATCATGCTGCTGCCCCTGCTGTTGCCAAGTCACCGGCACGTCAAATTATTCAAACGGACAATGGTAGTTTTACCGATGCACCTTCAGGTTCATTTGCGACAGCAAATGCTTCTGCCTCAGCGCGCATTTATCTCAATGAATAAAATCACTGATTTTGTAAAATTGCATCTGTTTTACTAATTTTTCCTTGAAATTTTAAGACTTTCACCTCATATTGAGTTTAATGATTTTTATTTGTAAATCAGATCATTTTTCTATAATAAGAGGATTTACCCAATGATGCGGATTGGTTTGTTCTTGCTGACCAACCTCGCGGTACTGGTTGTAGCTGGCATAATCTTGTCACTCTTCGGTGTCGGTAGTTACCACGGTGCAGGCGGCTTAAACTTAGGCAACTTGCTCGTTATCTGTTTTGTGTTCGGTATGGTGGGTTCGATGATCTCACTATTCATGTCAAAATGGATGGCGAAAAAAACCACGGGTACAGAGCTGATTGACCCTAATGCACCACGTAGCCAAGCTGAAGCATGGTTACTCAACGAAGTTGCGCAACTGGCACAACGTTCTGGTATCAAAATGCCAGAAGTGGGTATTTTCCCATCGTACCAGTCAAATGCCTTTGCAACAGGCTGGAATAAAAATGATGCTTTAGTAGCGGTTTCTACCGGTCTACTGGAGCGTATGAACAAAGACGAGCTCCGTGCCGTACTCGCTCACGAAATTGGTCACGTAGCCAATGGTGATATGGTAACCCTTGCATTGGTGCAAGGTGTAGTCAACGCCTTTGTCATGTTCTTTGCACGTGTAGCAGGTGACTTTATCGACCGTAATGTCTTCGGTCGTGAAGATGGTGAAGCACCGGGTATCGCATATTTCGTCATTACGATTGTATTAGATATTGTTTTTGGTATCGCAGCGTCTGCCATTGTGATGTGGTTCTCTCGCTACCGTGAATACCGTGCCGATGAAGCTGGTGCGCGTTTAGCAGGTAAACAAGCGATGATTTCTGCCCTATTACGTTTACAAGCAGAATCTGAAATGCCAGATCAAATGCCAAAAGAAATGAAAGCCTTTGCTATTTCTGCGGGTCAAGAACAAGGTTTCAGCTTAGCTGCATTGTTCCAAACACACCCAACGATTGAACAACGTGTTGCGGCTTTACAACAATTAGATTGCCCATAATTCAGCATCTGATGTAAGTCGTAAAAAAGCCTCCCTATGGAGGCTTTTTTATTGAGTCTAATTTTTCTCAGAGCGTTTACCGTTTTATCAATCACTTTTCAGTTGAATAGCCTTTCATTGATCGCGCTCAAGCAACAGTGCATTTCTCTCTACAATACCCCATTGGCCTTTAACCATTGCCAAAGCAATGAACCACCCATATAAATTGCAAAGATAAAGACTAATAAGAAAATCATCCCGAGTATATCTGGGATATGGATCCATATCCATGCAACCACAGGGTTGCGCCAAAAAGCAGATTGCTGTTGTTTCTGTTCTAATTTTTCATGTAAAAACGGATGTACCACATGTTGATCTGTACTGATTTGATATTCTTCACGAATGTGCGTATGTACAACATCTAAAGCTTTACGGCTCGGTCGAATAAACACATCAAAGATCGTCCCTGCAACAGGAATAAACCCCACGACAGCATCTATAACTGCGAGTTTCATCACACCATTTAATTTGGCTTGTGGTACGCCAATCTGTTTGGCTTTATAGACGGCATAACAGGTCAAGACAAATCCTGCGATATCACCAGCTACGGGAATGGTACTCAACGCTGCGTCCGCACCTACCCCTTGTCGAGTAAATGGAATCCGAACCACGGAGTCCATCATATTGGCAAACTTTGCGAGATCGCGTTCAAGACGAATGACTTCTTGCTTTGACATTTTTTGTTTTAATGGTTCAGTCATGTTTTATCCAATAAAAACCGTGTAAATCACTGAGATTAACACATATTAGAAGTCTTCAATCTGTAGCAAAATGCTAATCTCTATAAATTGAGCAATTGTGAAGCAATCATCAAATACACCACCACGCCTGTCGCATCACAAATCGAGGTCACCAAGGGTGCAGATGCACTTGCAGGATCGAGCTTCAACTTATTGAGTACAAAGGGCAAACTCATGCCAATTAAACAACCGAGCAATACGATACCCATCATACTTAAAGCCAAGACCAAAGCGACGGTTGCATCACCACGGTAGTAGCCTAAAATCGATACAGCAATGGCCATGGTTCCACCGAGGCAAAGCGCGACGAGCGTCTCCCGACCCAATAAATAAAACCAATCACGAATTTTTACATCCCCAGTGGCAAGCGCTCGCACCATTAAGGTTGCAGACTGTGAACCTGCATTGCCTCCACTTCCGACCAATAAGGGTAAGAAAAAAACCAAGACGATATGTGCGGCAATGATGTCTTCATAATATGAAATGCCTAATCCGGACAATAAGCTGCCAAAGACCAATGTCACCAACCAGAACACCCGCTTTTGATACAACTTTAAAATCGGTGCTTTCTTAATGCTCATACCTGGTTCGGTACTCACCGCACTGGCTTTTAAAAAGTCTTCAGTGGTTTCAGCCTGTACCACATCCATCGCATCATCATAGGTGACAATCCCCATCAAACGCTGAGCATGATCCACAATCGGCAAGGCCATAAAATCATATTCAGCCAATTTTCGAGCAATACTTTCTTGGTCTTCATCTATCCAGCCGGTCACCACATCTTTGGTCATCACCTGTTGAATTCGTGCATCACGGTCAGCCTGCAAAATTTGCCGCAGTGAAATCACCCCTTCTAATTGAGACTGATCATTGGTGACATAAATTAAATATAGGGTTTCACGGTCATGCGGTTCATGGCGCAAGGCCTCTATGGCTTGTTGCATGGTAAAGTCAGCAGGCATACTGACATAGTCTGAACTCATGATTGCACCTGCAGACTCTTCTGCATATGCAGATAATGCCTTTAGATGCTCTTGGGTATCTTGATCAAGTTGTTGGTAAATTCGATCTTGTTCTGCATCAGTTAAACTTTTATATAAATCCGTTGCATCATCAGAATGCATATCATCAAATAATTCAATTTGTAGACGCAGTGGATAACGCGAGATTAACTGTCGCTGTGACTCAAACGGGAAAAACTCAAATACCAAGCCTTGATGCGCTAAACCTGAAAGTAACTCAATTTGATCTTCAATTGGAAATTGCTGAATTAAACGGGCCTGATCAGCGTAATTCAGAGGCTGTAAAGCGAAAACTGCTGCTGCATAATTTTGTTGTTGCAGCAAAGCGGAAATTTCACGCTGTCTTTGTATTAAATCCGCCATCCAACTCACTCTTATTTTAATCTTTCTATGTAGTGCACATTTTGAAGGATAAAAAGAAGAGTTTCAAATCTCTTCAATATGTTCTCGGTGAACGTTGTTTGCGAAAATTCTGTGTGAACATTCCCTGTCGAAAGCTTGGCGACATAAAAAAGCCACCGCGAAGTACTCAGGCTTTAACGGTGGCTTTTAGTGGAGCGATACGCTGTGCGAGGATTATTTCTAAGTTTCAGACACCGGTTTGATTTTAAAAATAGAACGGACCATCACATACATAAACGGAATAAAGATCAGCACCAAGACTGTACCGAATATCACCCCACCGAGTACGCTCACTCCAATCTCTTGACGACTGGCTGCACCTGCACCAAAAGCTAGAACTAAAGGAACCACTCCCGCACCAAAAGCCAAAGAGGTCATCAAAATAGGACGTAAACGAAGTGCTGCGCCTTCCATTGCAGCTTCGATTACATGTTTGCCTTTTTCTTGTGACATCGCTGCAAACTCTACAATCAAGATCGCGTTTTTACAGGACAAACCAATTGTTGTCAGTAGAGCAATTTGGAAATAGATGTCATTTGGAAAACCGGCCATGTAGCTAAACAAAATATTACCACCTATCCCAAGTGGAATCGCACTCATGACTGCAGTTGGAATACTCCAACTTTCATATAGGGCAGCGAGACAGAGAAAAATAAATCCAATTGAGACCAAATATAGCCAAATCGCTTGATGACTTGATTTTTGCTCTTCAAAGGATAACCCACTCCATGCCACGTCTACACCCGGCACTTGATCAACTAAAGCTTTAACATCCTGCATGGCTTGTCCACTTGAGACATTTTTGGCTGTATCCGCTTCCATTTGTAATGCAGTATAGCCCATGAAACGATTAACAACTTCTGGGCCGCCACTCCAACCAATGGTTGAAAAATTACTAAATGGAATCATTTCATTTTGGTCATTACGCACATGCCAATAGGCTAAATCTTCTGGTTTAGAACGGAATTCGGCATCTGCCTGCATCATGACGCGTTTAATACGTCCACGGTCAATGAAATCGTTGATATAACTCCCGCCCCATGCACTACTCATGGTGCTATTAATCGCATTTTGCGTTAAACCCATGGCCATCGCTTGTTTTTGATTAATATCAACTTTCAGTTCAGCTTTGTCTGGGTTAGAGCGTTTGTCTAAATTTTCGAAACTGCTAAATTGTGCAGATTTTTCTTGCAAGCTTTTAAATTGCGCATCCAGATAAGCTCGACCTTCGCCATTCATATCTCGCAGCCAAAATTCCAGACCATCGGTTTGCCCAAGACCTCTGACAGAGGAAGGCATGCTGACATTGATTTGTGCATTGTTAAATTTTTTAAAATGTTTCATAGCACGTTCACGAATCGCTTGCGCTGAATTGTGTTGTCCTGAACGTTCATCCCAATGCTTCAGTGCAATAAAGCCTTGCCCTAAGTTTTGACCCGTACCAGAAAAATTTCGTCCATAACGAATCATCACCAAATCAACATTTTGCTTTTCTTCAGTTAAAAAGTACTGCCGAATTTGTTCACCGACCTCACGACTTTTCGACATCGGTGCACCTTCTTGTAATTTAAGTTGCACACTCAAAATACCCTGGTCTTCACTAGGAATAAAACTGGTCGGCAAAGCACGATAAAACAAAGCAAATACCGTAATGAGCCCCGCAAACAAAACCACCGTCCATAAGCGATAACGAACCGTGGCTTGTGCAAGTGCTAGATATTTGGTTTTTAAAGTCTCTAATTTGGCGTTAAACCAAATCGCCCAGCGCTGTGGTTTCGGATTGGGTTTTAAAATTAAGGCACATAATGCAGGGGTTAAAATCAGCGCAACCATCAGTGACAAGCCCATGGCAGCCACAAGTGTGATGGAAAATTGTCTATAGATCACGCCCGTTGAGCCACCAAAGAACGCCATGGGAATAAATACAGCGGTCAATACCAAAGTAATCCCGATTAATGCCCCGCTAATTTCATGCATCGACTCGATGGCCGCTTGTTTTGCTGTTAACTGTTGTTCATGCATTAAACGTTCGACGTTTTCCACCACAACAATCGCATCATCGACCAACAGACCGATGGCCAGTACCAATGCAAACAATGTGAGCGTATTAATGGTCATGCCCAAAGCATATAAAATCGCTAAAGTTCCAAGAATCACCACAGGCACCGTAATCGCAGGTATCAGCGTTGCTCGCCAATTTTGTAAGAAGATAAACATCACCAAAACCACCAGTAAAACGGCTTCGAATAACGTTTTCACCACTTCTTTAATCGATTCTTGTACAAATGGCGTGTTATCCCGTGGATAAACAATTTTATAACCGGCAGGTAATTGCTTCGCTAATTGTTCAATTTCTTGCTTAATTAAGGCTGAGGTTTCAAGTGCATTCGCCCCAGAAGCCAATGAGATCCCCATCCCTGAAGATGGATACCCGTTAATGGTATTAACCCCTGAATAATTTTCCGCACCCAATTCAACACGTGCAACGTCTTTTAAATAGACAAAACTGCCGTTTCGTGCAGATTTGACAATAATATTTTCAAATTCTTCAACTGACTTTAAACGTGAACCTGAAGTGACTTTTGCATTGAGATATTGATCCGATACACTCGGCAATTCACCTACGGCTCCGGCTGCAACCTGCGTATTTTGTGATTCAACAGCCGCACGGATATCACTGGGCATAAGGCTATATTGCTTTAACTTCAGTGGGTTGAGCCAAATACGCATGGCAAATTGCGAACCAAAAACATCGACTTCACCAATACCCTCAATTCGAGCAATATCCTGTTCTAGATGAGTCATCATATAGTCACCAAGTTCGATATTCGAACTCTTGCCAGTCTCATCATAGAGGCCGATAACCATATGGGTATCACCCAAAGATTTATAGACATTTACCCCTTGGCGCTGCACATCTTCAGGCAGCCGATTGATTACTCCATTTATGGCATTTTGTACTTGTACTTGAGCGGTATCTGGGTCAGTGCCATTTTCAAAACTGATGCTGATCCGGCTTCGACCTGAAGAGTCGCTGCTTGAACTAAAATATAAAAGATGATCAATTCCTTTAATTTGTTGCTCAAGAACTTGTGTGACACTTTCCTCGACTGTTTCTGCTGACGCACCGCTATAACTTGCACTGACCGTAATTCGTGGTGGTGCAATATCTGGATAGCGCTCTACCGGTAAATTGAGCACAGCAAATAGCCCGAGCGCCATGACGATGATCGCCAAGACACCTGCAAAAATCGGTCGATAAATAAAAAACTTAGACAGCATCAGTCCATGTCACTTTTCAATTGAAGAAATAAAAAATATAGATTGAATTTTTTCAAAAAATCTTATTGATAATCAATCACAATGTGCTTGATTACAAGCCTAGACTACATAAAAACCTTGCTTGAAGCGAAATATGTAGAAAATATGGAGAGCCTCCATTTCAGCTATTTTAGTAAATTTATGTGACAAAACCGCCTCTGTCATGAAGTCTTAGCCACTGCCCTGCAATGTATGCCTGCAACTTCATTCATTTAAATAAAAAGATGCCGAGGCAGCCATGCAAAAACAATTAACAAAACAGTTAAATCTAGCCATAACAAGCAAAGTGAAATCCTCATGGGGCGTGTCTTCACTGCTCCTTTTTAGCGTTTTCGGTTTATCTGCATGTAATTCGGATGACGATAAAACCCATGTCACCAAGCCCCCTATTTTGCCTGATACAGGTTTTGTCATTGTTGGGCATCGTGGTGCCAGTGCTTTGCGACCTGAGCATACTCTTGCCGCATATCAAAAAGCGATTGATGATGGTGCGGATTTTATCGAACCCGATTTAGTGCCAACCAAGGATGGCTATCTGGTTGCGCGCCATGAAAGTGAAATTTCAGGGACAACCAATATTAGTACGCTGTCACAATTTGCGGATCGAAAAACCACCAAAAAAATCGATGGTATCGACTATACAGGATGGTTTACGGAAGACTTTAATTTGAATGAACTGACTCAAAATGTAAAAGCACGTGAGCGTATTGCTCAATATCGCCCTAATAACACTCAATATAATGATCAATACAGCATCCCAACGCTCGAACAAATCATTGAACTTGCCGAAGCTCATTATAAAAAAACTGGAAAAATTGTTGGTTTATATATTGAAACCAAGCATCCCACATTTTTCCAACAGCAAAATCTAGCCATGGAAGATCGTTTACTCACCACGCTTGCCAAATACAGTTATACACGTGATATCGCACCTGTATATTTACAGTCTTTTGAAACCACCAATCTTAAGTACTTACGTGATCAACTTACGCAAAAGAAAACCATCAAACACGGCAAAATTATTCAATTATTAGATAGTCCAACTGCCATACCGGGTGATTTACAGCAGCAAACGTCTCCACAAAATTATGCAAGCTTAGCCACAGCAGAAGGCCTAAAATCAGTTGCAAATTATGCAGATGGTGTAGGTCCAAGTAAAACGTATATCTTTTCAAACACTGAATTTAAACAAACCAGTTTTGTCAAAGATGCCCATGCTGCTGGTTTGAAAGTCCATCCTTATACGCTCAGACCTGAAAATGGTTTTTTACCTGACTATTTAAAATGTAACTCAGTGGCGACCGAACGTTGTGATACGGGTGCAGCTAAAGAATTTGAGAACTTCTATAAAGCTGGTGTAGATGGTGTATTTGCCGATGATCCAGGACTGGCACGTAAAACCTTAACGCAACTGCAAAAGCCCTAATTTTCCTAAAATGAAAAAAGACGCCGAGGCGTCTTTTTTATTGTTCAATGGAAACCTTAAAGTGGGTTTGCCAAATATTCTGCGGCTGACTGCGTTGCCACTGGCTGAGGTGCTGGAGCTGTCGGAGCTATCGGAGCTGTCGGAGCTGTCGGAGCTGTCGGAGCTGTCGGAGCTGTCGGAGCTGTCGGAGCTGTCGGAGCTGTCGGAGCTGTCGGAGCTGTCGGAGCTGTCGGAGCTGTCGGAGCTGTCGGAGCTGTCGGAGCTAAATTTAGCGGGTTCCAACGGAACTGACCATCATTGATTTCACTTATTTTACCAATACCCGGAAATGGTAAATGTGCAAATGCAACAAAGGTTTGCTCTCGAGCAAAACGTTTAAAAATTGCTAAACGAGTTTCACTGGCTTTGACCGGATCGACATCAAAATCAACAGATAACTTGGGTTGTTCAAACTGTAAATGATAGGAATGAACCACATCACCGAGGATGGCAAAACTTTTAGCTTGCGATTTTAAGATAAAAGAATAATGCCCCGGTGTATGTCCAATACTCGGTAGTACTTCTAATCCATTAATCACCGAACCAACGCTAAAAGTCTTAAAACTCCGCATGGTTTGATAAGGCGCAATCGCAGCTTTAATTTTCGCAACAGTTGCTAAATAACCTTCACGCTTTTCAGCAGCTAAAGTGTCGACGGTGCTTTCACTTAACCAATACTGACTTTCTTGTTCATTGACGTAGATCGTTGCATTTGGAAACACAGCCTTACCTTGTTTCGCAATGCCACATGCATGATCAGGATGTAAATGGGTTAAGAAAACACTGCGTACGCGATTAAGCTTATAGCCAGCTGCTTCAATATTTTGTGCAATAGATCCTAAGTTCGGACCAAAACAACTGGCTGCACCACTATCAACAAGACTGATGCCACCTTGTCCATCATCAATCAGATAGGCATTGACACTGGTTTGTATGCCTTTGCTCTGATCAACCGCAAGCTTTTGAAATAAGGCACTGACTTCTTCTGGAGTTAAGTTTTGTTTAAACAAATCAGGACTTAATTCGAGTGTCCCATCTTTTAAAGCAATGACTTTATATGCACCCACTTGGAAAGGATAAAATCCCATGGGCTGTGTCACATTCGTTTTGATTTCCGTTTGAATAACTGCCGGCTCTGCACTGACAAACTGGCTGGTTAAAAGTGTTGCTGCAAGCACAGCAAAACTAAAGTTTTTCATTGTTGACCTATATCACTTTTATTATTTCATGCAATGAAGCAAAGGCTTCAAAATTAAAAATTTTAAACGCCTGTATTGTGCCTGAAATTCAGGCAAATTTTAAGTCTAATAATGAATAAACATAGCACTAACTTGATACAGGCTTATGTAAATCCCCTTAAATTTTTAGGCCCAATAAAATAAAAACTGAATGCAAGAAAACTTTAAGCTTGGCATGCTATATTTTCGCCAGTTTTTAAATCTATACGTCTGTACAGTGCTATGAGTGAAATTTCCCCGTTTAAAGGCAAATCTGGATTTAAACGAATTTTAAATGCAACGCAATATTCCCTCGACGGATTCAAAGCTGCTTATCAAAATGAAGCTGCATTTCGACAAATTGTCTGGATGAATATTGTGCTTATTCCTACCAGTTATTTTCTCGATGTGAGTCGTGCTGAACATGCCCTTATGGTAGTGGTGTGCTTATTTGCCTTGATAGTTGAGTTATTCAATTCTGCCATTGAAGCCGTTGTCGACCGCGTATCTTTAGACAAGCATCCACTTTCTAAAATTGCAAAAGATATGGGGAGTGCCGCTCAATTCGTTGCTTTAGCAATTATCTTTTTTACTTGGTTTATTATCCTTTTGCCTTAAATAAAGGCTGTCTCACTCTATTTGCAGGGTTATGCCCTGCTTTTTTTAATTCCTTATTTCTGTTTTTTAAGTAAAATTTACGCTTCCCTATGCACATCTACTGATCCATCGAAATAAGCCAAAAATTCAAACTATGAAATCATTGGCTTAAACAAGATTAGAGGGGGGGAAAATAGATACACATTCATTGAGCAGACCGCTTCTTAAGGACGCTTTTACAAGAAAAGATAAAATCTATTTCTTCGGACTTTTAAGCTTGAACGCGTTAAAATGCCTTTGAGAATTTTGTGCTACTTTGAAATGAATCATGACTTTGAGCACCACCAGCCTTCGCAAACAACTCCGCAAGCAGCGTCGTAGCCTAAACCTATGGGCCCAACGACAAGCTGAACAACAGGTCCTACAGCGTTTAATCCGACTCAGTCATTTTCAGCGCAGTCAGCATATAGGCGTGTATTTACATGCATTCGGTGAAATTCACACTCAACAGCTCATCCACTACTGTTTTACTCATCAAAAAAAAGTGTATTTACCCATGATTTGCAACATGAATCAGCAACTGGTTTGGGTTGAAATCTCACGACATCAATACATCAACAAACGTTTTTCTCATCACCCACTCGGCATGAAAGAGCCTATGGCGAGTCGTGGGAAGCATGTTTCTCATCTTGACCTTTTAATCATGCCCTTGCTCGCTTGCGACAAGTACGGCACACGTATTGGCATGGGGGGTGGCTTCTACGATAAAACATTAGCAACAGCCCACTCTATACCCTACCGTTTAGGACTTGGTCACGATTTTCAACTCATCCAAGACCCCTTAGTCCGAGAAGCATGGGATCAACCGCTAGATGGCTTTATTAGCCCATCTCAAACTTTAAGCTTCAAACGTTAATTTGATATTCTTGACACTGAGTTACACTTATAAATCACATATTTAGTCATTTTTTATACATTTTAATTGGCATGACCCTTGTAATTTAAAAAATACACATCACTATAAAAAACATGGCAACACCGTTGTCACTCATTAGGAGTGCCCATGTCTGAGATTATTATGAATGAAGAAAGCTTGGAAACTACAATTCCGAGCGTATTACCGCTCTTAGCGCTACGAGATGTGGTTGTATATCCTCACATGCAAATTGCACTGTTTGTGGGTCGTGAAAAGTCGATCAATGCAGTCAATGTCGCACGTGACAGTGACAATCTTGTATTCGTAGTTGCACAAAAAGATTCGCTTACAGAAGAAATTGATCACGACAATTTATATCAATACGGTACTGTCGCGAAGATTGTGCAAGTTGTGAATCATGAGAATGATGAAAACTGTATAAAAGTACTGATTGAAGGCTTATATCGTGCCAAGTTAGAAAAAATTATCGATGCCGATGATTACCTGACTGCCGAGCATTCATTAAGCCCAATGACGGTTTCTGTTGACTCAGAAACTCAGAATAATCGTGTGGAAGAATTACGCACCTTATTTGCTCAATATGCAGAAGCAAAATTGCGTAACGCACGTGAATTGATTGCAGCAGCCAATAAAATTGATGATTTGCTACAATTATTATTCTTCGTAGCAACACGCGTGCCTTTGAATATTGATGTAAAACAAAAATTCTTAGAGCATGATGAATTTGAAGCACATTTAGCTGAGCTCATGACGTATTTATTACAACAGTCAGAAGAGCAGCAAATTGAGCAAACCTTACATGATTCTGTGAAACGCCAAATGGAAAAGAATCAGCGTGAATACTTCTTAAATGAAAAAATGAAGGTCATTCAACGCGAACTTTCTGATATGAATGGCGGTGGTGAGGATGACGTTGCAGAAATTGAAAAACGTCTAACTGAAGCCGATTTACCTGAACATGTACGTAAAAAAGCTGAAAATGAGTTCCGTAAGCTAAAAGCAATGCAACCTGCTTCGAGCGAAGCTGCTGTCGTGCGTAACTATCTAGAAGTTATTTTAGATACGCCTTGGAACAAAGCCAGCAAAGTCAGCATTAACCTTGCGAAAGCTCAAGACATTCTTGATGCCGATCACTATGGTTTAGACGACGTGAAAGACCGCATTGTGGAATACCTTGCTGTTCAATCACGTGTGAAAAAACTTCGCGGTCCAATTCTTTGCTTAGTTGGTCCCCCAGGTGTAGGTAAAACTTCACTCGGTGAATCTGTTGCCAAAGCAACTGGTCGTGAATTTGTCCGTATGGCGCTTGGCGGCGTGCGCGACGAAGCTGAAATCCGTGGTCACCGTCGTACATATATCGGTGCGATGCCGGGTAAAATTGTGCAGTCTTTGACTAAAGTTGGAGTAAAGAACCCACTGTTCTTACTCGATGAAATTGACAAAATGGCGCAAGACTATCGTGGCGACCCTGCTTCAGCATTGCTTGAAGTCCTAGATCCATCACAAAACAGCAAGTTCAATGATCACTACTTAGATCTTGATCTAGACCTTTCTGAAGTGATGTTCATCTGTACTGCAAACAGCATGAATATTCCAGAAGCTTTGCTTGACCGTATGGAAGTGATTCGTCTACCGGGTTATACCGAAGATGAAAAAGTGAATATTGCTGAACGTTACCTTGTTCCAAAAGCCATCAAGAACAACGGTCTACGTGCGAAAGAATTAACCGTTCACGAAGAAGCCATTCGCGATATCGTACAACGTTATACACGTGAAGCTGGTGTCCGTAGCTTAGAACGTGAAGTGTCTAAAATTGCACGTAAAGTGGTAAAAGAAGCGGTGAGCAAGAAAGCGAAAAATCTTCAAATTGAAGTGAATTCGAAAAATCTTCCTGACTACTTAGGTCCACACAAATTCGACTTCGGTATGGCCGAAGAAGAAGCTGAAGTGGGTCGTGTAAATGGCTTGGCTTGGACATCTGTTGGTGGTGAACTACTAACAATTGAAGTTGCAGCAGTGAAAGGTAAAGGCAAGTTCATTACCACCGGTTCTCTTGGCGATGTCATGAAAGAATCGATCACAGCAGCGATGACCGTTGTACGTACCCGTGCAGATGAACTAGGTATTGAAGCGATTCGCTTTGAAGAAACAGATGTACACGTGCATTTACCAGAAGGTGCAACACCGAAAGATGGTCCATCTGCTGGTTTAGCCCTAACTACCGCTCTTGTTTCAGCTTTTACAGGCATTGCAATTCGTCCAGATATCGCGATGACAGGTGAAACCAGTCTTGGTGGCCGTGCAATGCGCATTGGTGGTTTAAAAGAGAAGCTTCTCGCTGCTCACCGTGGTGGTATCAAGCTTGTCTTTATCCCACAAGACAACGTTCGTGACTTGGCTGAGATTCCAGACAATGTCAAAGAAGGTCTAGAAATTAAACCAGTGAAATCGATTGATGAGATTTTACCTCTAGCCTTGGTTGATATGCCTAAACCTCTTACAAAGACACCGATTGTCAAAGCAACTGAAGGTGGCAAAGCTGCACGTCACTAAGTGCTAGCAACTCGCAATAAATGAAAAAAAGCCCTGTTTCGACAGGGCTTTTTTACATTCATGCTTTCACACTAAATATTTGAAAAATTTCATTCAAATCCTTCGCTATGACAAGACTCAAGACAACAGCTATGACTATTGATTAGATTACTATTTCAAATTCGACATCAAGATCAGTAATAGCCAATAAGAAAGTCTTACAAAATTTGAATGCTATTACTTGAAATATTGCCCTCTATCCCACATATATAGTAGAGAGATATACGCGCTGTATGTTTCTTTATTGGTTCCAATCACGTGTAAAAACGTGATGATCATTGGAACAAGAGGTCATCTACATCTCCAGGTAGATGACCTTTTATCGCAGTCCACAGGCTTTCGGGGCTGCGTTTTTTATGTCATGTTTTTAAGACATGCTATTTCAAATTTAAGATGTTTTTCACCAAACCATCGATCACTTGAGCCATTTTATCTAAGTTTAATTTATCCATAGTATCTTGCTCAGTGTGATAGTGCTTATTACGATAAAATGCCGTATCAGTGATCATCATCGCCGGCATATCAAATTGCCAATAATTCATATGATCTGAAAAATCCACACCCTGAATAAATGAGGGTGAAATCAAGCGTTCACATTGCAACTGCTTCAAAGACTCCATCGCCGCACAATACGATGAGGTTAAGTCACGAGACTGAATGTTCCCCACCGATGCAATAAAATTCGTATGCGATGGATAAATCCACCTCAGCCCAACTGGATATTCTTGGGTAACTTTCGGATCAAAATAACCAATCATTTCCAGAATATACACACCTGAAATTTTATCCTTTTCCTTTGCTACCGATTTTGCATGGATAAAACTGCCCATCGACTCTGTTCTAAAATACGGCGGTTCTTCGAGGGTATAAAATACAAATTCAATATTTTGTTTTAAACGCGCTTTTTCAGCCGAAAGAATCCGAGCAGCTTCGAGTACACCTGCAACGCCAGAAGCATTATCATCAGCGCCATGCTGCTCCTCAAATACATCGTAGTGCGCGCCAATGATCACTCGGTTGCTATGCCCTGCATTTAAGGGACAAACCACATTACGGTATGGTTGGCTGTTTACGGTATAGGTTTGAAAACGGCAATTCACACCAAATAAACGCATCTGCTCACGAATCCAAGCAGACACCCGATTTAACTCTTGAATGTTCTTATAGTTACGATATTCAGCTTCATTACCAATAATTTGCTCTAAATAGACTTTTAAATTATCCGGTTCAGCGGTTCTAATATTGTTGGCATACGCCGCAAATGAACACCATCCAAAAATTAAAAGCATTGCTGCTTGCTTGAGCAAAAATAATTTACCGTCCTGCCATGTTTTTTTCATTGTTATTATTCCAATTTTCATCTTAGATCTAATCTGCTTATGCTGCGTATTTAAACAGCAAGCAGAACACGATTTCAATTGCAAATTGTGTCTGAACATACAAAGTGCAAGCGAACCGTTATAATGCTCTTTTGTATACTTTCAGGCGCTGTATGAAAATTCGTATTCTGACAATCGGTCAAAAAATGCCAGCATGGGTACTGACGGGTTTTGAAGATTATTTCAAACGTATTCAGCCTTTTGTTCAAACGCAGATCATTGAATTGCCTATGGCCAAACGTGGCAAGAACGACTCAGAAGCCGACATTTTAAAATACCGTCAAATTGAAGGTGACAGCATTTTAAATGCCATGAAATCGAATGAAGTGCTGATCGCCTTAGAAGTCGGTGGTCGAGAGTTCAGTACCGAAAAACTAGCTGAAACCATGAAAGGTTGGATGCTTGAAGGCAATGATGTGGTTTTAGCCATTGGTGGGCCAGATGGACATTCTGAAGCAGTACGTAAAGCTGCAGCATGGCATTGGTCTTTGTCTAAACTAACTTTGCCGCATCCAATGGTTCGTGTCATGCTCATCGAACAGCTATACCGTGCAATGAGTATTAACCATAATCACCCTTACCATCGTGCGGGTTAATCCGAACTGACTCCAGTATCTACAGCAAGTACAGCGTTGCAACAATGAAACAAACCGTTGAAATTATCCGAATTGTTACGCTGAATAATTTAGTGCATGATCATCATATTCCTTTAAACAACCAACGGCGACCGCGATGAATTTACAAACACTTCCAGGTTTATTTATTTCCCATGGCTCACCTATGCTTGCCATCAATCCTGAGCAAGTCGGTCCTGCGTTGGAACGTTTAAGCCTGAATCTTCCAAAGCCTGAAGCCATTATTATTATGTCCGCGCATTGGGAAAGTAACGCACTAGAAGTAAGTACCAGTGCCCGTCCTGAAACTTGGCATGACTTCCGTGGCTTCCCTGCGGAACTTTATGATATCCGCTATCCTGCACTGGGTAACCCAGCGCTTGCTGAAGAAATCCTTCATTTGCTTGCCAATGCAGGATTATCTGCACACGCCAACAGCACCCGTCCACGCGATCATGGCGTTTGGATGCCGTTATTGCATATGTATCCTGATGCCGACATTCCTGTAATTGAAATATCACTGCCGATGACCATGTCTGCGCAAGAGATCTATAAAATTGGACAAACGCTTGCCCCTTTACGTGACAAGCAAATCCTGTTGATTGGATCGGGCAGTATTACTCATAACTTACGTGAATTGGCTTGGGATGGTCGTGCAGCAGCCGTGCCTGAATGGGCTTCGACATTTCGTAATTTTGTGGTCAATAAGCTCACTCATCAAGATTTTGATGCAGTTCTCGATTGGCAAAATATCCCGTTTGTACAACGCAACCATCCGACCATTGAACATTTTGCACCCATCTTCTTTGCGATGGGTGCAGGCCCCCGCTTCTCTATTGTTCACAGTAGCTTTAGTATGGGTTCGCTCGGTATGGATATTTATCGTTTTGATTAAACGTGGAAAAATGAGATAGATTGACTTATTCATAATTTATATTAATAAGTTAACAAATTATTATTTATGGATACATTTTGCTACTTATTTGAGCTGAATGTATTCATATTTTTTTAAAATGAATGGGTTATGCTACAGGCTGAAATTCACTTAGAACAGTTAGCGTAATGAAATTAAAATATTTAGCGATCGCCCTCTTCCCTTTAGCCCTTGCAGCATGTCAATCAAGCGATATCCAAAAAGCTGGAGATTTAGCCGTGAGCGTATTACAACAACAAAATGCTGATAAAACTTTAGCTTCATATCAATGGAGCACCACCACTGAAAATGCACCAAAACCTTTGGTTTTAAATTTTTTAGAAAATGGCACTTTGGGTATTTCAACCAGCTGTAACAGTATGTCAACCCAATGGAAAGTGGAACACAATACACTTGTAACAGGCAACATTGCATCTACCATGATGGCGTGTCCTGATAATGCGATGAAACAAGAAGGACTTGCATCTTCACTATTTAGTGACCGTAAAGCACCTTTTGTTTTAAATACTACAGATCCACAAAATCCAACGTTAACCATTATCTCTGCAACAGGTGAAAAACTGGTTTTCACTGGAAAATTAACACCTGAAACTCAGTACAACTCGCAAGGCGAAACGATTTTCCTTGAAATCAGCCCTGAAACTAAACAATGTACAGGCGTTGCTCCACAAACTTGTTTGCAAGTACGTGAAGTGAAATACGATGAAAAAGGCCTAAAAACACAAGTTGATAAAGACTGGACTTTATTTTACGATCAAATTGAAGGCTTTAAGCACACTCCTGCAGAACGCCAAATTATTCGCGTAAAACGTTTTGAACGTAAAAACCCTGCTGCTGACCAATCAAAATATGCCTATATTTTTGATATGTCAGTCGAACGTGAAACCGTAAAAGGTACGTTGTAAGTTACAGCCGATAAAAAACCGAGGTCATCGCCTCGGTTTTTTTATATCTACACAACCGCAAACGCTGATTGGATATGCATAGTATTCAAATCACGATGTACTGTTCAGCCAACGCTTTAGCGATGTCAATCTAAAGCTACTTCAAAAGCAAAATGCCCTGCCTGAATTAATCGTGATGAATAGCAATCAACAGACCTATATTTTTAAAGGCATACAGCGAATTGCTGATTTACGTGATTTTGAAGCAGAACAATTAACTCAAAAGACGTGGGTTCTCGTAGAGAATAAGGCTCTACCCGCCCCAATAACTCTCAAATTCAACAATGGCCGTATGACATTTTTTAATGGCTGTAATCGCATTGGCCACAATTATGATGTAGAAAAGCATACTTTGCGTTTTATAGGAGATGTAGGGAGTACTCTGAAGTTCAGCACACAGTTACATCGGTCAGGGCTTCATTTTTAAACGTTTGCTCGACCAACCCTTAAATTTTCACTTCAACATTATCGATAGCAAATTACAACTTAGGCTAATGAACACCTAGCAATATATCTATATTTTCTAAACCATTCCGCCATAAAAAAACCGAGGCTTGAGCCTCGGTTTTCAGTTCAACTTACGGAGAACTTAGTAAACGCCTTGAGCAAGCATTGCGTCAGCAACTTTTACGAAGCCTGCAATGTTAGCACCGTTTACGTAGTTCACAGTACCATCTTCTTCAGTACCGTATTTCACGCAGTTGCGGTGAATTTCTTTCATGATCGCGTGTAGACGCTCGTCAACTTCTTCGAAAGTCCAACCCAAACGAATTGCGTTTTGAGACATTTCAAGACCAGAAGTTGCAACACCACCTGCATTTGAAGCTTTACCTGGTGCATAAAGAATTTTCGCTTCAACGAATTTCTCAACTGCAGCCAAAGTAGATGGCATGTTTGCGCCTTCAGCAACACAGATTACGCCATTAGCAAGAAGAGCTTCAGCATCAGCTTCATCTAATTCATTTTGAGTTGCACATGGCAGTGCGATATCACATTTGATTGACCAAGGGCGTTGACCTTCTAAATATTCAAAACCGTGCTTAGATGCAAATTCAGAAATACGGCCACGCTTAACGTTTTTCAATTCCATTACTTCAGCAAGAAGTTCAGTTGTGAAACCGTCTTTCACGTATACAGTACCTGCTGAGTCTGAAAGTGAAACCACTTTCGCACCTAAGTACATTGCTTTTTCAGCAGCGTATTGTGCAACGTTACCAGAACCCGAAATCGTTACAACTTTATCTTTAAAGCTATCGCCACGAGTTTTTAGCATTTCCTCAGCGAAATACACAGTACCGTAACCAGTTGCTTCAGGACGCGCAAGTGAACCACCGAAAGTTAAACCTTTACCAGTGAACACACATGCTGTGTCATTGCTTAATTTTTTCATCATACCAGCCATGTAGCCAACTTCACGGCCACCTACACCGATGTCACCCGCAGGGATGTCAGTGTTAGAACCAAGATGACGGTATAATTCGATCATTAATGCTTGGCAGAAACGCATGATTTCGCCTTCAGATTTACCTTTAGGGTCAAAATCTGAACCACCTTTACCACCACCCATAGGAAGTGTAGTTAAAGCATTTTTGAAAGTTTGTTCAAAACCTAAGAATTTAAGAATTGAAAGGTTCACTGATGGGTGGAAACGCATACCACCTTTGAATGGACCAATTGCTGAGTTGTATTGAACACGGAAAGCACGGTTAACTTGAGTTTGACCTTTGTCATCTACCCATGAAACACGGAACTGAATTGCACGCTCAGGCTCAACAAGACGTTCTAGCAAACCGTAGTCAGCATATTGTGGGTTCTTTTCGATGAATGGCCAAAGGCTCGTCATCACTTCTTCAACAGCTTGAAGAAATTCAGGTTGATGTTCATCACGTGTTTTAACGTAGTCTAGGAAGTCGTTAAGGCTGTTATATTTCAACACTTAATCCTCAGCAGATGTATGGATCAAAATTGATCACAATTTTGATCAAAGATATATTTTGGCGCAAAATATTAAATATCTTTTGTAACTAATCAGCAATAGTTTTTTTAAAAAATCTTTAAATTCTTTAAAGAACAGCGATTTAAATTGATTAATCAGATATTTTAGTTATAAATATTATTACTTTTAGGAATATTTTAATGAATTATTTTGCTCATTTATGATGCATCTATAGACCCATTTTTGCGCACAGCAATTCATACTGAAACATGCTAGAATTCAACGTCCTCTTTGGTTTTTCACTGCCTTCATTTGTACTCGCGACTACCCATGACTTCTGAAATTTCCCTCATCCAACAAATTGATGCCCTATTGCCACAAACTCAATGTGGACTTTGTGGACACCGAGACGGCTGCTTACCCTATGCCAAAGCCATCAGTGAAGGAGAAGAAGCCAATAAATGTATACCCGGTGGTCAACCTGTGGCAGATTCACTAGCAGCGTTATTAAATCGTCCACACTTAACAGCAGAAGCCAGTGTTTGGCCCATCCAAAGTGATGGGCGCCCGCAACGGGTCAAAGCCGTGATTCGTGAGGATGAATGCATTGGTTGTACCAAATGTATCAGTGCCTGCCCTGTTGATGCCATTATTGGCTCAGGCAAATTGATGCATACGGTCTTGACGGATTTATGTACGGGCTGCGAACTCTGCATCCCACCGTGTCCAGTGGATTGTATCGACCTTGTCGAAGAGCTTGATCAAGTGCCATCTGAACCTGTTCGAATCGCAGAACAGAATGATTTACGTCGCCGCTACTATGCACATATTCAGCGTGAGGAAAAGCGCCGAATTCATCGTAAAGGCCCTATTGTACGCGCAGAAATTGATACGGAACTTTTTGCCCAATTTTCGACCCAGACAGACTCAGTACCGGTCATTGAAGTCGTGGAAAAACCTGCTACGCCAGTCGTTCAACTCGATGCAAAAACCACCATTGAACTTGCAAAAATTCGTACACAAATTAAGAAATTAGAAAAACAACTGAGTGTTCGAGACGATGCAAAAAAACGTGAGTTACTCCATACGCTCACGCAACAATTAACACAACTGCAAGGGGCTTAATCATGGCTGTTAAAAACATGACTAAGAAGCAAATTCAAACTTTTTTTGAACGCTTACGTGAGCAACGCCCCAACCCGAAAACTGAACTCAATTATAGTAGTCCATTTGAACTTTTAGTGGCTGTTACCCTATCTGCTCAGGCCACAGATGTCAGTGTCAACAAAGCCACAGATAAACTTTTTCCAGTAGCAAATACTCCTGAAGCTATTTATGCGTTAGGTGTTGACGGACTGAAGGAATATATCAAGACCATTGGCCTGTATAACTCAAAAGCGGAAAATGTCATTAAAGCCTGCAAGATTCTCATTGAGAAGCACAACAGCATCGTTCCGAATAATCGTGCAGATTTGGAAGCCTTACCCGGTGTCGGTCGTAAAACTGCAAATGTGGTGCTGAATACTGCTTTTGGTCAACCGACCATGGCCGTTGATACACATATTTTTCGTTTAGGTAATCGTACAGGATTGGCTGTCGGCAAAAATGTTCTGGAAGTCGAACACCGACTCGTCAAAGTGATTCCTAAAGAATTTATCGTCGATTCACATCATTGGCTGATTTTACATGGACGCTATTGTTGTATTGCCCGCAAACCCAAATGCGATGAATGTATCGTGTCTGATGTATGTAATTGGAATGATAAGTATGAGTTTGGTGCATTAAGACCGATTAAAACCACCCAAATTGAAGATTAATCTCTTCAATTTCGGGGTAGATGGAATTTGTAAGAATCAATTGATCAAATTGATGCTTAATTTTTATCTTGTTCTTTGTTTTTTTTATCAAACTCTTGCTGCAGCTTTGGATGTAAGCGATATTGCTTCGAGTTCAATTTAGCTTGCTCTGCTTCTTCCACTTGCACCTTACGCAACATTTTAAAGCTGACAAATAATAAGCCCAATAACACCGCCACAGCGATGATGACCATTATAACCAAAGCAAATTTCATAACAGATTCGCCCTAAAAGCCACATAAAAAAAGAGCCCCACTATGCAGTAGGACTCTTTGATTGTCAAAAATTCAAAAAAGTTGAATTATTTAGACTGATCTAAAATCGCGAACAAATCAGTTTGAACTTGATCGATTGGACGAAGACCATTTAATTTGTCATAAGTCGGTGCGTTTTCGCCAGAAGCTGCACGACCTTGGTAGAAACCAACCAATTGCTCAGTTTCAGCGTGGTAAGAACCTAAACGCTTACGAATTGTTGCTTCTTGGTCATCCGGACGTTGAACAAGGTCTTCACCAGTTTCGTCATCTTTACCTTCCACTTTTGGTGGGTTGTAAACGGTGTGATATACACGACCAGATGCAGGGTGTTGACGACGACCAGATAAACGTTGAACGATTTCTTCGTCAGGTACATCGATTTCAATCACGTGATCGATGCTAATACCTTCGTTTTCAAGCGCTTCAGCTTGTGGAATCGTACGTGGGAAACCGTCGAAAATGCAGCCGTTAACACAGTCAGGTTGAGCAATGCGTTCTTTAACAAGACCAATAATAAGCTCATCAGATACAAGGCCGCCATTGTCCATGACGCTTTTAGCTTGTAGACCTAATTCAGTACCTTCACGAATCGCAGCACGGAGCATATCACCGGTTGAAATTTGTGGGATATCGTAGCGCTTACAGATCAACTGAGCTTGTGTACCTTTACCTGCTCCAGGTGGTCCGAGTAATATAATGCGCATAAAAAAACATCCTCATTTTAAACATTGTATATGACGCTATGTAGTGATCTGAACCCAAGATTCAAATCGTCTTCCAGCATCTAATTATAAGAAAGCCACAAACAAATGTATTGTACCCGCGATAAAACCGGTTACACCACCCAAGACAATTAAAATCCATTCGTCTTCCTGAAATGCAGGACGTAATAGATTTTGAAATTCTTTCGGTGTTAGCTCACGAATACGGTCTCTAAACATTTGAAAGATTTTCTGTGCACGGCTCGCATTAAACGCAGGGTCGCATACAGGCACCATCGTAATTTCAATTGAGCGATCGATCAAGTCTGTCTTGAGTTTTGCGTACTCTTTTGGACCTAAAGACAACTGTAATGAGGTACGAACCAGTGGAGATTCCATAATTTCATTAATATGACGTTTCACAATGCGACGAGTCTTATCTTTCTTCCCGCCATACATCATTTCGGTCATGATAGATTTTAACGTAATTAGGTCTTCTGTGACTACACTTGCGAATACATCTGAAACTTCTTCTTGGCGTTTCATAAACGCCCCTTGAACATTGTACGTTCCAATACGTGGAATCACAGGTTTAATCCAAGGGAATTTACGATCTTTAGTTAATTCAAATAATTGCAAATACTTAACAGGGTGCGGCTCTATTGGATTAAATACCATCCAGATGGCAATCCAGTTGGTCAAAAAGCCCCAGATTGCGGCCCAAAATGGAACCGTCCAATGCCATGGCACCACAAACCAAACGATCATTTGGAAGATACCAAAGAACATCCCAATCAAGGCACTAATATGCCAAATAAAGTTGATTTCTTTTTGGCCAACTTTAAGGAACATACGCACCATCAAGAGACGATCCGCTTCCATTTGGCTCACCACCATTTCACGCATATCAACAAGTGACTCTACGTTCATGGTCAGTTCGGTCACGAGTTCTTTTAAGGTATTTGGCAGCTGCTTGTGTGCTTGGGCATAAATACGACGTTTAATCGAATACGGTAGGTTTTCCCAAAGCACCGCATTTCGGTCTAGCATGACTTCATCAATCAAATGTTCAAGCTCAAAGCCAACTTGTTCACCAATGATGCGCGCCATGTCCTCAGGATCCATTGCATCCAAAAACTCACGCAAGGAACCCAATTTAGACAATGTATTATCCGTAATAATGCCAGAAATACGTCCAGCTTTTCTTGGCACAATCCCCTGCCATCCCACGGGTAATGGACCTAAATGGAATCCCCAGAAAGTAATCGGGTAAAACACCATTTTCAGTGCCATCCAAACGTGTGCCCAGGTAACGAATGCGGTAACGGGGATAATACTTAGCACAGCCCAAAAATCGGGACGTTGCAAAAAGGTTTGCCACAATTCGTTAACATACTCAAGCATGCATAACTTCCATATTTAATTTTATTCAGTGAGTGCGGTTATAAAATAAAGTTGATTATTTTCACTACAAACCAAAACTTAAAGTATATGAGATTTGTAGTCTCGGTTCGGTTTCCACAATCACATTACCTGATTTGTCTTCTAATTTTTCACCCACACCCAAGCCTACACTAAACGTACTAATACGCTCGGCACTCAACATCACATAAGCAAGATCGATACCACCACCTAAACGCGCTTCATCTTCACCATCTACTTTCTTGGAGTCGATGTGGCCCGCATAAGCTCCGATATAATAACCATTTTTATCTTTGCCAGTGAAATGAACGGGGTAACGAAAGCCGACTTGCCCACCAGGTGTTTTATCATCGTTCAAGAAAACACCAGCTTTTGCATAGGCAATGCCATATGGGTTTACCCACTCACCATTCACGTGAATAATTTTTTGAGTAAAACCTGCTCCAACATTCCATGGTTGATAACCCTTACCTGTTAACTTTGCCTCAGGTAAAAATGAATTGTCATTGGCATGTGCGATGCTTCCGAGCATCATAAATGCAAGCAATGGATATAATTTATTCATTGTTTTCACAAACTTCCTTAGTATTATTTTTTGGAATATTCCTTTTTTATACGTTTCGACTTTAGCAGAATAATATGAACTGTTATACACAAAGCCCCATATTTTTCATGTCTGCAAAGTCAAAATGTAGACTGCAATCACAGCAGAGTCTTTTTTATTTATCAAAAAAATGTCAGTTGCGCTAGAATATGCCTCTTCCGTTATTTTAGCTCTCAGTCTTTAAGTCGATCGCGTATGAAGCAGCATTATCCTTTAAAAAATGTCCAGCAAGAAAAGCGGATTTATCGTAATCGCGTGGTGATTTCGATAGGGATTGTCTCCTTCTTTATGCTGTTGCTTGTGGCACGATATGCATATTTGCAAATCAAAAGTTATGAGACCTTTTCGACTGCTGCCGATCAAAACCGAATTCGATTGCAACCGCTTGCACCTTCTCGTGGTTATATCTATGACCGTAATGGTGTGTTATTAGCGGATAATTATCCGGTTTTCTCAGCAACCATGAGCCGTGCGGATGTTGAAGACATTGATGATACGGTAGAGCGCCTAACGCCTCTGTTAGAACTGACTGATGAAGACATTGAACGTTTCAAAAGTCGGATTAAAACCTCTAAAAAGACTGAACGCGTTTCGATTAAACTGAATTTAAATGAAAATGATATCGCCCGTTTTAGTGAGGTGAAATATCAATTCCCGGGTGTCAATATAGAGACCCAAATGACTCGCTACTATCCACATGGTGAACTGTTTGCCCATGTGATTGGCTACGTAGGTCGTATTAATGACAAAGAACTAAAAACGATTGATAAAGATTTATACGCTGGCTCAAACCTGATCGGTAAAATTGGCGTTGAAAAATCATACGAAGAACTTTTACATGGTATGCCGGGAAATGAGTCGGTTGAAGCCGATGCCTTTGGTAATGTGTTACGACATCTAGGTCGTAAAGATCCGATTCGTGGTAATGACTTATATTTATCCCTAGATTATGGACTGCAAATGGTCGCTTCAGAGCAGCTTGCAGATCGACGTGGTGCAATTGTGGCGATTGACCCACGTACTGGGGAAATTCTTGCTCTTGTGTCCAGTCCTAGTTTTAACCCCAATTTATTTGTTACTGGCATTAGCAGCAAAGATTATTCTGAACTACGTGATAGCCTCGATCAGCCATTATATAACCGTGCTGTGCAAGGGGCTTATCCACCGGGTTCAACGATTAAGCCAATGTTTGGTCTAGGTGGTATTCATTATGGTCTAGTGGATTGGAGTACAGCCATTTCCGATCCGGGCTATTTCACGCTTCCGGGTGACAGCCATCGTTTCCGTGACCACAAAAAAACTGGTCATGGCTCAGTTAATTTACACAAAGCTCAAGTCATTTCCTGCGATACCTATTTCTATGTCTTGTCCTATCGTATGGGCATTGAAAAAATGAATACTTGGATGCGTCAGTTTGGCTTCGGTGAAAAAACCGGTGTAGATTTACCAAGTGAAAGTACGGGGCTATATCCAAATCCTGAATGGAAGCTCCGCACACGGAAGTCCAATTGGCTCAAAGGTGAAACGATTTCCGTCAGTATTGGTCAGGGTGCATTTACTGCAACACCATTACAACTGGCGATGGCGACTGCTATTACCGCCAATCAAGGCTCACATGTTACACCTCACGTTTTGCGTGAAAGTAAAGGCGCTAAGGTTCATAAAGTCCATAACGCCCCGAATGGTCGCATTCAATTTAATGGTAAGCCAGATGATTGGATTAAAATGCATGATGCCATGATTGATGTGGTTCAAACAGGGACCGGTCGTGGTATTCGTACCCCAATGTATCAAATCGCAGGTAAAACAGGCACCGCACAGGTTAAAAGTATTGCCCAAGGTAAACGCTATAACGAATCTTTATTGACAGAGCGTCAGCTTGACCATGGTTTATTTGTTGGTTTTGCCCCTGCGGAAAAACCTGAAATTGCGATTGCCGTCGTTTGGGAAAATGGTCGTCACGGTGGTTCTGCTGCTCAAATTGCTAAACCAATGTTTGACTACTGGTTATTAACACGTAAAAAGAATCCAATTCGTCCTGCTAGCCATCAAATTAGCGGTGGTCTCATGACTGCGGGTCTAAAACCGAGTGAGTTACCAAGCGGCTCGAATATTTTATCAGCCGACCCAAATGCAAGCCCAACTGCACAGCAGAACAATAGTGCAAATACAACACCTCGTGCTGCCAGTGCCGCACATGCAACCGATGAGGAATAATTCATGAAAAATCAATTAAGAATCATTGGGGGTGAATGGAAACGCCGTCAACTGCCTTTTGCCAGTATTGATGGTTTACGCCCTACACCTGACCGTGTGCGCGAGACATTATTTAACTGGCTCATGTGGGATGTTCAAAATGCCAAAGTTCTCGACCTTTGTACAGGTTCAGGTGCTTTGTCATTTGAAGCACTCTCACGTGGTGCAGCAGAAGCTGTTTTAATTGAACCTGATCGCACCCAAGCGAAATTTCTCATGGACAATTTAGAACTCTTAAGGGTGAGTAAACAACGTGTGCAACTCAAAAACATGACGGCACAACAAGCCATTCCTAACGTGAAAGACCAATTTGATCTGATTTTCTTAGATCCCCCTTATAGTCTTGATTTATGGCAGGAACTTGCTGAATTGGTCGATCCGTGCATTGCAGACAATGGTTTAATTTATATCGAAGCTGATCGCGATCTTGCTCAGTTAAAACTCCCAAGCACTTGGCAGCAAATTAAACAAACCAAAGCTGGAACGGTGCGTGCAGGCTTATATAAAAAGGCTTAATGTAGATGCACATAAAAAAGGACGTTAATGCGTCCTTTTTTATTACTTGAAAATCATTAAACCTGTGGTCGAAGTGGACGCTGGCTGTTAAATCCACCCGGGGTTTTAGCTTTATCCACGGGCGTTACTTTAGGACGTTGTTGCTGTGGTTTTTGCTGCTGGGGCTTGCTTGTATTGGGTTTAGCTGGCGTCTGAGGCTTTGCGCTTGGACGATGCACATTTGACGGATGCTGAGATGAAGGATTCTGTACATTCGGTTTATGCGCATTTGGTTTATGCACATTCGGTTTATGAGTATCGTCTGGACGGTTATTCGAATTCGATCGTGGTGAGTTTGGTCGATGTTGCGGGCTATTCACTCGACTATATGAACGGTCATAACGCTGACTTGAGTCATAGCGCTGTCCGTATGAACCATCATATTGACCTGAATAACCATATTGATTTGCATAGCCATATCGATTCGATTGGTATCGGCCATCATCAAATGGCGCCACGACACACCCTGTAAATGTAACTGCAACCACAGATAGCAAAGCAACTTGTTTAAGCATGTGTAGCACTCCTCTTTGATGAAGAGCATTTTCACTTATCGAAATGAATTTAATTGGAAGTCTGTGTACATCTGCTGTATTTAAATATTCATGTTCTATTCATGATTTGATGTCCAATTTTGCTACATTTACTCAGTCAGCCACATTTATATAGAAAAATTCACTACAATAGCGCCACGTATTTCAAAGCTGTAATTTAATGACTTGGCTGATTTTTATTCTTGGTGCCATCTTTGCGGGATTCGTACAAGGATTAACAGGGTTTGCATTCGCCCTTATCGCAATGTCATTTTGGGTTTGGATACTCCCCCCGCAAATAGCCGCACCCTTGGTGGTCTGCGCTTCAGTTTATAGCCACTTCATCTCATTATCATCAGAACGTAAAAGCATTCCGATCAATAAAAAAATCATTTATCCCTATTTAATTGCAGGAATTTTAGGTGTACCGCTCGGCACCTATTTATTAGACAGCATTAATCCAGATACATTTAAATTGGTTTTGGGCGCTTTTTTAATGTTTTGGTGCCCAATTTTATTTTTTAATCCGAAATTTTCATTCATCCAAAAATCAGGGAAATGGGCGGATTCTAGTATTGGATATATTGCTGGAATCTTGGGTGGTCTTGGAGGCTTTTGTGGTGCATTACCCTCTGCATGGCTCATGCTGAAAAATACACCCAAAGCAGAACAACGCTATATTTTGCGACATTTCAATTTAGCCATTCAGCTCGTTACACTCATCAGCTATCTGCTACAAGGGATCATCCATCGTGAACATCTGCCCTATTCAGCCGTGCTGTTGGTGATTATGGCTTTTCCAGTGATTTTTGGTGCCAAACTTTTTTATCGCATTTCAGAACGCCAATTTAAGCATATCGTGTTAGGGCTATTATTTTCTTCAGGCTGCTTTTTGGTAACGATGAGTATCTTAACCTGATGACTCAAAACCTAAAGATATTTGTAGAAATTATTCTAATAAAACGCCTTTTCAGTTAGACATTCACATCTTGTAACAATGACACAGTTCACATTTAAATAAAAATTAGCCAAATGGTAAAAAAGTAATTAATTTTTCTGACGAAAATTAATAGAATATTGCACCTCATAATTTTGCTTAAAATAAAACCATGAAAAAGTTCATCCTGCTTGCAGGTGTAACTCTGCTTAGCGGCTGTATGTTTGGCACGTCCAGCGAAATTAAAAAAGCTGAAAAACTACTCTCACATTTTCAGTGCAATAATATTGAAAGTTCACATATGACTCATAGCTCGATTACAACTTTCCATGAAGAAAAACTAGCATCAAGCAAACAAAAAGTCGTGTCTTATATCGATAGCTATAAGCAAGGCGAAAAGTTATTTCGTATCCCGCTCATCGATGTGGTTGATCAGCAATACATTATTTATAAGGCGGCATGTCAAAATCTGGGCGGTATCCATCCCGATTTTAATGATTAAATTCAATATAAAAATCTAAACAGAATCATCTAAACGTAAAAAGGACAGCCAATACTGTCCTTTTTTATTGGATTGTTAGATTAATAATAGCGTGTATCGACACTGAAGTTTTCAGGAAATTTGGCATGAATTTGCGCGTAAAAATCCATGATTTCAGCCATATCTTTTTCATAATCGCCTGTAGGATAAACAATTTTACCCACACCCGTTTTTTTCTGCGCATAGTCCATATAGGCTAAAGCAATCGGCACACCTGCTTGCATGGCAACATGATAAAAACCGGTTTTCCACTTCTCTTGTTTAGCGCGCGTCCCTTCAGGCGTTACCAACATGACTAATTTCGGATGTTGCTTAAATAAGTCAGCCATCAGCTCAACCATACTTTGACGTGCTTCACCATCTTGTTTTGGACGACGATTAATACCAATTCCGCCCATGGCACGTACAAAAGGCCCAAACGGGAATTTCATATAACTGTCTTTAATCGTGATACGAACATTTACCCCTAAAGCTTTCAGGGCAAGGCGTGCATAAAGTGCATCCCAATTACTGGTATGTGGCGCTGCAATCATGACACATTGGTCGATATTTAAATCCCAATGGTTATCAATTTGCCACCCCATTAAGTTCAGACTTTTTTCCGCTGTTTTTTCAAACACAATTTGCACCGACAGTTTTTTCTATGCCACAGAGTTTAACAACGCAAAATAATTATAAAAGCCTATATTGTTCAGTAATCCACCAATTAATATATAAATGTCCTTTAGCGTTCACTTTTAGGTAAATCACCAATATTTCACTATTTACGAATTTTTAAAAATCAAATGTCTGTTTTGATGTATTAAGCAAAAACACAATTGTTAACAGGAATAGGCTATTTTTCTTGCGCAATAAAAGTCACGCTTAGCATTATATTGGGTACATACGGTGTATAAATCTCATGAAAAAACTAATGCTCGCTCTCTGTATGGTCAGTGCAACCCTAACGGCATGTTCAAAGACCAGCAATGAATCTGAAACCGCTATACCACCAGATAATAATGTCATTGCTAATACAGACGCTGCCTCAGAAAGTCCGATTGCCACAGGTGATAACACCGAAAATGCACTTGATTGGGCAGGTGAGTATAAAGGGATTCTACCTTGCCATGATTGCAAAGGGATTGAAACTGAACTTGAACTCAAACTTGATAAGAGCTATGAACTCAGCCAAGAGTTTTTAGGTAAACCTGCGAACACTGAAAATAAAGTGAAAGGCAGTTTTAAGTTCTTGCCAGATCAACCTGGAATGATTCAACTTGATGCTGAGGGTGACAATCGAATTTATTTTGTAGGTGAAAACTTTATTGAGCTTCGTAGTGATAAAGGTGAAAAACTAGAAATGCCTGAAGTAAATCTTAAACTCACCAAAAAGCTTGATTAGTGTTTTACTCTAACTAGGATTGTTATAAAAAAATCCCCGCAAGTAGCGGGGATTTTTTAGATCGGATGATCAGTATGAATTACATCATACCGCCCATGCCGCCCATACCGCCCATATCAGGCATAGCAGGTTTGTCTTCTGGGATTTCAGTAATCATACATTCAGTTGTAAGCATAAGACCTGCAACAGATGCAGCATGCTCAAGCGCAGAACGCGTTACTTTAGCTGGGTCAAGAATACCCATTTCAAGCATATCGCCATACTCTGAAGTTGCAGCGTTATAACCGAAGTTACCTTCACCGTTTTTCACAGCATTGATTACAACTGATGGCTCATCACCAGAGTTCGCAACGATTTGACGAAGCGGTGCTTCAATTGCACGACGTAAAATGTTGATACCAACATTTTGGTCATCGTTAGCACCAGACACACCTTCAAGTGCTTTTGCAGCACGTACAAGTGCAACACCACCACCTGCTACAACACCTTCTTCAACTGCAGCACGAGTTGCATGAAGTGCATCGTCAACGCGATCTTTCTTCTCTTTCATTTCAACTTCAGTTGCAGCGCCGATTTTGATTACAGCAACACCGCCTGCCAATTTAGCAACGCGTTCTTGAAGTTTTTCTTTGTCGTATTCTGAAGTAGATTCTTCAATTTGCGCACGGATTTGAGTTACACGCTCAGCGATTTGAGCTGCATTACCAGCACCGTCCACAATCACTGTGTTTTCTTTAGAAACAGTCACTTTATGAGCTGTACCTAAATCTTGAAGAGACGCTTGTTCAAGTGACATGCCTACTTCTTCAGAAATTACAGTCGCGCCAGTTAAAATCGCGATATCTTGAAGCATTGCTTTACGGCGATCACCGAAACCAGGCGCTTTAACCGCACATACTTTGATAATGCCGCGCATGTTGTTCACTACAAGTGTAGCCAACGCTTCGCCTTCAACATCTTCAGCAATGATAAGAAGCGGTTTACCTGTTTTAGCAACAGCTTCAAGTACAGCAATCAATTCACGGATGTTGCTGATTTTTTTATCAACAAGAAGAATGTATGGGTTTTCAAGTTCAGCTGTTAGTGTATCTTGTTTGTTTGCAAAGTAAGGGCTGATGTAACCACGGTCAAACTGCATACCCTCTACAACATCTAGAGAATCTTCAAAGCCTGAACCTTCTTCAACTGTAATTACACCCTCTTTACCGACTTTTTCCATTGCT
Source organism: Acinetobacter sp. YH16042 (assembly GCF_013417245.1). NCBI lineage: Bacteria > Pseudomonadati > Pseudomonadota > Gammaproteobacteria > Moraxellales > Moraxellaceae > Acinetobacter > Acinetobacter sp. YH16042. The sequence goes on along the minus strand of NZ_VPEJ01000008.1, from coordinate 91,195 downwards.
TGAGCAATAAGTTTACCAACAGTGGTGTCAGAGTTCGCAGAGATCGAACCTACTTGTTCAATGGCTTTAGAGTCAGAAGCAGGTTTAGCAGTCGCTTTAATTTCAGCAACAACAGCTTTAACCGCGATGTCGATACCGCGTTTAAGATCCATTGGGTTCATACCAGCAGTAACTGATTTGATCCCTTCATTTAGGATTGCTTGAGCAAGTACAGTTGCAGTTGTTGTACCGTCACCCGCGATGTCATTGGTTTTTGAAGACACTTCACGAACCAGCTGAGCGCCCATGTTTTCAAACTTGTCTTTTAACGTGATTTCTTTAGCAACAGAAACACCATCTTTAGTGATGTGCGGCGCACCGAAAGAACGGTCGATGACAACGTTACGGCCTTTAGGACCTAAAGTCACTTTTACAGCATCTGCAAGTACATTTACACCCGCGATCATTTTTGAACGCGCTGAATCACCAAATTTTACGTCTTTAGCTGACATGTCTAACTCCGAATCTTTTTAAAATTTTTAACAATTTATGATGAATAAAAGGGTCTAAATGCGTGTACGAAACTTAAGCTTCAAGTACCGCTAAGATGTCAGACTCTTTCATAATAAGAAGCTCTTCGCCTGCTACTTTTACTTTTGTACCGGCATAAGTGCCAAACAATACGTTGTCACCAACTTTAACGTCTAATGCACGTACGCCATTGTCAGTTACTTTGCCATTACCTACAGCGATTACTTCGCCTTGAGCAGGTTGTTCAGCTGCTGAAGTACTTAAAATAAGACCACCAGCAGTTTTAGTTTCCTTTTCAACACGGCGAATCACAACGTTGTCATGCAAAGGACGAATATTGCTCATAGTTAACTCCAGACTAAGTCTATTTACTAGATAAAAGACGATGACATTTTGATTTCCATAAGCCATCGACAAAAAATAATTTAGATGACACTTTTGTGGGGATGGAAAAAAACCCTTCAAGGGCAAATTCTAAATTTTTTCATCTTTTTGTATTTTTTTTCTTCAAAATTTAAATTTAAATGGTTAAAGCTCATCTAAAACATGAGTGCTGAGATTTTCTTCAAATATTTTTAACTTTGAATGATAAAAATAATGTCGCACATTCATCTGCTCATCAATGACATTAAAACTGTTGGCAAGGTTATCGTGTAGGCGATATGACGTTGCAGTTCCAGCATGAATATCCCAAACTGGATGCGCAGCACCTAAAGCATAAATCTGATTGAGGTCATAGCTGGCTGGAACATGTAAATGTCCATGCAATAAACCATTTAAACCGTGTTGACTCCACTGTTCGAGTGCCAAACGCCCTTGAACAGGACAATCTTTCACACCATGCGGGTCATTGGGCGGCGTATAAAAAGGTTGATGCGCTATGATTAATTTCACTTTATTGGGCGGCGCATGTCTAAGTAATTCCTCGACATGATATATTTGCTCGAGCGATACATGCCCTCGCGTATGGTAACGACGGCGAATACTATTGATCCCAATTAAATAAAAATGCTCGGTTTCCAGTACATTTTCCATGGCACCAAAAAAAAGTTGATAACGTGCAAAAGGACTAAAAACACGGTTCCATAAATGATACAGTGGAATATCATGATTCCCCGGTACAACGATATATGGCAGCTTTAAGCTTTCTAAAAATTGCTTACATGCATAAAACTGACGATAGCGCGCACGTTGGGTCAAGTCTCCACTGGCAACCACGGCCTCGATACGCTGTTCACGACAAAATTGCTGAATCGCGCGCATACACTCTGGCTTTTCAGTGCCAAAATGCAGATCAGACAGATGCAGTATCATGTGGCACCCGTATCTTTAAGGCTTGTTTTTGCACTCGAATTTTAAGCGGCGGTTTCATTTCTACAATCTCACCATCCACAGCAACGGTCATTTTTTTTCGTTGGGTATGTATGGTGACTTCATCAGCGGCAAAACTATACACATCTGGTGCATTGTCGATATTGCCACGGATTAACTGCCATAAAATTTTAAATAACGTTTTCTTATCACTTTTTGCGACCACCACACCTGCAACTTTACCTGCCTCTGCATCCTTAGCAATTTGCAAGTTTAAATCGGCCAATTGCAATTGATTATTGCCAAAAAAGATCAAGGCCGTTTTGACTGGATAAATATGATGATCCACTTCGATTTCCAATTTTAACTCTTTGCGATCTCGAATCAGCACATCCAAACCTGAGGTATAAGCGTGCAATGGGAAACGACCAAACTTTTGATTATAAAACTCTCTTTTTTGTATAAATAAAGGATACAAGCCCAAACTGGCATTGTTTAAATAGATATGTTCATTGATTTGCGCCACGTGCACCTGTCGATTATTGCCTGTCGCAATCACCTGTGCCGCTTGAATTAAATCGAGAGGAATATTGAGTACGCGCGCCACATAATTAAATGTGCCCAAAGGTAAAATCCCCATAGGAATATCGGTATGCATCAACTGATGAGCAACAGCATTTAAGGTTCCGTCCCCGCCTGCCGCAACGACAACGCCCAAATTATCGGGGTCTTGGTGGCGTGCAAACACCTTGCTCATTAAAGTATCAAAACTGGCTTCTTGCCCAAGCTCAAATGACTGTATTTCGAAATCATGATCGGATAATATCCGCACAAGTTCCTCATAGACTTCATCTTTGTTTGCAGCATGAAATCCTGATTTTTTATTATAAATAATAGATAAAGGCTTGGCTTGTTTAATCACTTTTTATACATCTTGGCCGCTTAGTTTTGTATTTTGTCGAATTTAACAGCAAATAATAGCGCCTTTATGTAAAAATCGAATTACCACCATTTATTTAATCAATAATAATTCTCAAATATCAAATACATGCAACTTTTTGTTTTTATTAAAAATAAATATATAAAATATTGTCCATCACATTAATAAATAAAGTTAAAATTCGCCATAAAATATAGTAAGTTATTGTATTTTATTTATATTTAACTTAAATAGCATTAACTACCAAAAAAAATCTACCACTTCTTTAGTCTTATTTTTTTTATGATTTTATGCTTTAATACAGCCACTTTTTTTCATCTTTTATCTGCATGATGTATCCCATAATGCAGATTATACTTTGTACGGTTAGTACATTTTTGAGATAGGCCTCACCATGACCCAAGTGAACGCACCAGAATTCGTTCGTCACCCTAAGCTCATTGCTTGGGTGGAAGAAATTGCCAAATTAACCAAACCAGCAAAAATCGAATGGTGTGACGGTAGCGCAGAAGAATATCAACGTTATATCGACTTGATGATCGCTAACGGCACTATGCAAGAACTTAACCAAGAAAAACATCCTGGTTCTTACCTTGCTAATTCTGATCCTTCTGACGTTGCTCGTGTTGAAGGTCGTACTTACATCTGTTCTGAAAAACAAGAAGATGCAGGCGCAACAAACAACTGGGAAGCTCCAGCTGAAATGCGTGCTCGTCTGAATGGTTTATTTGACGGTTCAATGAAAGGCCGTACTTTGTACGTAGTTCCTTTCTCTATGGGTCCTTTAGGTTCTCATATTGCTCACATCGGTATCGAACTTACTGATTCTCCTTACGTTGCTGTAAGCATGTCTAAAATGGCTCGTATGGGTAAAGCTGTTTATGACGTACTTGGTACTGACGGTGACTTCATTCCTTGCGTACACACTGTTGGTGCTCCGCTTGAAGAAGGTCAAAAAGACGTTGCTTGGCCTTGCAACCCTGAAAAATACATCGTTCATTACCCAGAAACTCGTGAAATCTGGTCTTACGGTTCTGGTTACGGCGGTAACGCATTGTTGGGTAAAAAATGCCTAGCTTTACGTATTGCATCTTCTATGGGTCGTCAACAAGGTTGGTTAGCTGAACACATGCTCATCCTTGGCGTGACAAACCCACAAGGCGAAAAACACTACATCGCAGCTGCATTCCCTTCTGCGTGTGGTAAAACAAACTTCGCGATGTTGATTCCACCAGCGGGTTACGAAGGTTGGAAAATTGAAACTGTAGGTGACGATATTGCTTGGATCAAACCAGGTGAAGACGGTCGCTTATATGCAATCAACCCTGAAGCTGGTTTCTTCGGTGTAGCACCTGGTACAAATACCAAGACTAACCCGAACTGTATGGCGACTCTTCATAAAGACGTAATCTATACCAACGTTGCTGTAACTGACGAAGGTGAAGTATGGTGGGAAGGTCTGACTAAAGAAGCGCCTGCTAACTTGACTAACTGGAAAGGTCAACCACACACCGGCGAAGAAAAAGCAGCTCATCCAAATGCTCGTTTCACTGTTTCAGCTGGTCAATGTCCTTCTATTGATGCCGACTGGGAAAATCCAGCAGGTGTTCCAATTTCTGCGTTCATCTTCGGTGGTCGTCGTGCAGACACAGTGCCTCTAATTTCAGAAGCATTTGACTGGGTTGACGGTGTTTACAAAGCTGCAACTATGGGCTCTGAAACAACTGCTGCTGCTGTTGGTCAACAAGGTATCGTTCGTCGTGACCCATTCGCAATGCTTCCATTTGCGGGTTACAACATGGCTGACTACTTCTCTCACTGGTTAGAACTTGGTGAAGAAGTTGCTGCTAAAGCTAAAGCTGCTGGCAATAAACTTCCTGGTATCTACAACGTGAACTGGTTCCGTCGTGATGCTGAAGGTAACTTTGTATGGCCTGGTTTCGGTCAAAACATGCGTGTTCTTGAGTGGATCATTGACCGTTGTGAAGGTCGTGCAGACGCTGTTGAAACACCTATCGGCCTTGTTCCAACATACGAACAATTGAACTGGACTGGTTCAGACTTCACTAAAGAGCAATTCGAGCTTGTAACTTCTCAAGATAAAGATCAATGGATCAAAGAACTTGAAAGCCACACTGAATTGTTCAACAAACTTGGTGATCGCTTACCAAAAGCACTTAAAGTACGTCAAGACGAACTTTTAGAAGCTGTAAAAAAATCTGCTTAATTGGCCTTTAATTTCCCTCCTTTAAAAGAGGGATTAAGGAAGATTTAAAAGACCGCCTTGCGCGGTCTTTTTTTATATCAACTAAGCCACATCTTGAGCTTTTTGCTTTATTCGTATTGCCATTAAGTATTCATCCAAAACATCAACTTCAGCTGCACTGAATTGCAAATATAACTTTGTCCGTCTTTGCAAAATATCTTCAGAACTTCTCGCCCACTCCTGCTCAACTAAATAATCCACTTCTTGAGCATACAAACCATGTCCAAAGTTTTGACCCAATTCATCAATCGAAGTTAAATGATTCAGTAAAGCCCAAACACGTGTTCCATAAGCATGTGCCCAACGACTGGCTAGACTGATCGAAACCCCTCGCACTTTTTGTTGGATTTCAGCTATCAACTGCTCGATTGATTCTAAATTTTCCGCACCAGGCAATGCTGTATCAGCAGTCCAAGGTTTGGATCGATGATGAAAAACAGTTTTAAGCTGATCTAATGCCGCTTCTGCTAGTTTTCGGTAAGTGGTAAGTTTGCCACCAAAGATTGAAAGTAATGCAGCCCCTTCTACATCGGTCAGTGCCAAAGTATAATCTCGCGTGACTGCGGCTGGATTATCTGACTCATCATCACACAGCGGACGCACACCTGAATAAGTTGAAATGATGTCCGTTTGCGTCAATTGAGTTTTAAAGTGATCATTTGACACATCAAGCAAGTAATCGATTTCTTCTTGGCTTATCTTTACTCGATTTGGGTCTGCATGATATTCACGATCTGTCGTGCCGATCAGTGTAAATTGTTCTAAATAAGGGATCGCAAAGACAATGCGATGATCATCATTTTGCATAATAAAAGCTTTATCACCCTCAAAAAGTTTTGGAACAATGATATGACTACCTTGTATCAGCCGTATACCATAAGGTGACTCTTGCTTTAACCCCTGTTTTATAAAGTCAGCAACCCAAGGACCTGCCGCATTCACCAATACTTTAGCCTGCACATTTTGCAAACCCTTAGCATTTTTTAAACATACCTGCCAAATACCTCCCTTACTATATGCATTTAAACATTCTGTTCGAGTCAGAATCTGTGCACCATATTCACGTGCTTGTATCGCATTGAGTACAACCAAGCGTGCGTCATCCACTGCACAATCGGAATATTCGAACCCTCGGGTAAATTTGGATGCTAAAGGACTATTTTCCAAGTCAAATTCAATACCATTTGAGCCTGCAAGCTGTTCTCGCTTACCCAAATAATCATAAAAGAATAATCCAGTACGAATTAGCCAAGCCGGTCGTAAGTGCGGTTCATGTGGCATGATAAAACGCATCGGTCGAATAATATGAGGGGCTTTTTTAAGCAGAACTTCACGTTCTGCCAGTGCCTCACGTACCAAACGAAATTCTTTATGTTCTAAATAGCGAAGACCACCATGAATTAATTTGCTACTTGCAGATGAAGTGTGGCTCGCGAGATCGTCTTTTTCACAGAGCAAAACACTTAAACCCCGCCCCGCTGCATCACAGGCAATACCAACACCATTTATTCCACCACCAATGACCACCATGTCATATATTGATTGTTGTTGTGTATTCATCGCTCCCTCCCACTCTGTCTTTTTATTCAACAATGCTTCGTTTTCTTTGCTTTATTATTTTTCTCATTGATCATGCTTTTTTGATCAAGTACCTATTTTGATCAAGATATCTGTACGCTGAGTTTTTTATATCCTTCAATAAATGAGAAGTTATATTTTAAATGTACGTTTAAAAGCTTGCTGGCTCAAGCATGAAATCAATCATTTTAAAGTCAGAACCTATATTCAAAGCAAACATAATTACAAGCAGTTGATTTGTATTTTTTTTCAACCTAATCTTTTTTAAAATTTTATTTCAAGCTTTTATATATTGCATGTTCAGCTGCAGAAGCCTTCAGTTTTGATGTACCCCGTTTATGCACTTACAGATACCATCTTTGGTGGTACTGCAGAATTTTTTGCCCTAAGTTTCAAAGAAGCTGGCTATGAGACATGGTTCTTCATCTATGTAACCATCATGATTTTTATTTCATTATTGGTCTACGTCTTTATGAAAGACACCAAACACCATTCCAAAATTCAGGAGCATTGATCAGGTTCATTTGATGATGACTTATTGATCAAGCTGATCAAAAACAGCATGTTTTTCCAATCAAAGCCTCAATCGATGAGGCTTTGTTGTTTTCATTTAGTCGTGAAAAATCTATCTGGTCAAAAAATTCGCATCTTATAGACTAAAGTCGCATGATTTTCTGCGACAACAGGAGTATAAATTAAATAAATATAGTTCCATCTCCCATTTCGACAAAATATATTGATTTAAACTTTTCCCAAAGAGTTTAAATGGATATGTTTTGCATTCATTCCTTGGAGAATGATGTGTCAAATTCATCTGAGCCAGTTGTTCCTGAACAATTGGATAGAAAAACTCGTGTCAAATCTATCCTCGGCGGATCTGCCGGCAACCTCGTTGAATGGTACGACTGGTATGTCTACGCTGCCTTTACCCTTTACTTTGCACCGCAATTTTTCCCTGACGGTGACAATACTGTAAAACTCTTACAAGCAGCTGCAGTCTTTGCACTCGGTTTCTTAATGCGTCCAATCGGCGCATGGGTCATGGGTATTTATGCAGACCGCAAAGGTCGTAAAGCAGGTTTAACGCTGTCTGTATCGTTGATGTGTGTCGGCTCACTGATGATCGCATGTGCGCCAACCTATGATTCTGTAGGCATGCTCGCACCCGCTATTCTACTTTTAGCGCGTTTACTCCAAGGCTTAAGTGTCGGCGGTGAATATGGCTCTAGTGCGACCTATTTGACTGAAATGGCAGGGAAAAACCACCGTGGTTTCTTCTCAAGTTTCCAATATGTCACACTGATTTCAGGTCAGCTATTGGCTCTTTGCGTTTTAATTATCCTACAACGCAATTTCTCAGAACAAGCTTTAACTGAATGGGGCTGGCGTGTTCCGTTCTTCATCGGTGCGTTGCTCGCTATAGTGGTGTTCTGGATTCGTCGCGGTTTAGTTGAAACTCAATCCTCTAAAGAAGCTCAAGAACAAGCTAAAAATGGTGGTCCAAAATCAGGTGCTTTAGCGTTATTTACCAAATACCCTAAACAAGCCTTCACTGTGATCATGTTGACTGCCGGTGGTACTTTAGCGTTCAACACCTTTACCACTTATTTGCAAAAATATTTGGTCAACACGTCTGGCTTTGAAAAAACCACAGCAACTGAAATTACCACTGCTGCGATTTTCATCTTCATGCTTTTACAACCTGCTGTTGGTGCGCTTTCAGACAAAATTGGTCGTAAGCCAATCATGATCGCCTTTGGTGTGCTTGGTGTACTCTTTACCATTCCAATTTTCAATGGAATCGGTTCTACGACTAGCCCAACCACTGCATTTATGCTCTGCATGAGCGGTATGGTGATTGTCACTGGTTATACTGCGATTAATGCCGTAGTAAAAGCAGAGTTGTTCCCTGCGCACATTCGTGCTCTAGGTGTTGCATTGCCTTATGCCATTGCAAATACACTCTTTGGTGGTACCGCAGAACTTGTGGCTTTGAGCTTCAAAAATGCAGGCCATGAAAACTACTTCTTCTACTACATTACATTCATGATTGGTTTATCTTTAATTACCTATGTCTTCATGAAAGATACCAAAAAACATAGCATGATCACTGACGATTAATTCGCTCAGCCCTGCTATTCCACTTAAGCTCATCAAAGCCTATTTTGATGAGCTTTTTTTATCTCCATTTCCATCCATTCATCGACTCGTCCACATCATAATTTAATCAAACTTCTTTGGCTTTCTTGGTTTTCGCCATCGAGTCGACAGACGGACTATGGCATACTGAGCATACAAATACACACGGCGAATGAATGATGAAAAATATTTACAAAGTTTTAAGTTTGGGTATTGTTGCAATGTCGATGGCTGCTTGCCAAAGCACTCCACGTGCTTTTAATGGTCAAACGGGCTTTCAAATAGAGTCCAAATCTGAAGATAGCGCAACACTTGCATATACTTTAGCGGGTCGCCAAAACCAACAACTGGATGCCAATAAATTACAACGTGCTTGCCAAAAAGTATTAAATACGCAAAAGACCTATAAATTACAAATCTTAAGCGTGAACGAAATTGCAAATCCTGCTTTGGAAAATACCCAGTACGGCCGTCAAATTGGTAATACACGTGCGAACTTCGGTCTGTCAAATACCCCAGACCTTCGTAACTCTGAAAGCTTAGGCGCACGCGATGCACTCGATGCTCGCCCTGCCACCTTACGTGTGGTTCGTTATACTTGTTCTTAATCAAATTTGCTGTTCAAAAGACAAAAAAAAGACGCTTTGAGCGTCTTTTTTTATGGGTTCAATATTTATAGGGTTTTATAAAAACTCACATTTCGAAACTCAGGTGATTCATCCAAATCAGGCCATGTTGTTGCGCTACGTTCATCGAGTTTTTCATATTTAGGATGACTAAAGTTTTTCACACGACTGTCTGCCACCCACACTTCTGGAGCAAACTTTAAAAACTCATCCAAAAAGAAACGGTTGCATTGGTCATATAGCACATCTGCAGCCAATAAAATATCGACTTGTTCGGCTTTATACAGATCGTCCAAATATTCGAGTTCAACATTATTCAACTCTGCATTGGCACGGCATGCATCTAGGCTCACTTGGTCGATGTCACAGCAGATCACGCGTTTCGCCCCTGCCATTTTTGCTGCAATCGCCACCACGCCTGAACCTGCACCAAAGTCCAATACCACTTTATCTTTGACATGATGCGGCTCAGCCAATAGCCACTGCGCCATAGCAAGCCCTGAAGCCCAGCAGAAAATCCAATACGGCGTATCATTCCATATACGACGAATGACTTCATCATCCAATTTATCGGTTGGAAATACCGGTGGAATCAACCATAGAGAAATAGGTGTTTCAGGCAACTGTTGAGCATGCAATTCACAATGCGGAATGACTTCATGCAGTGCTTTCAGTAAATGTTCAGGGGCTTTGGGAAATTGGAAAGTACAGCTCATTGGAATTTTATTTTTCGAATATGCAGAATTTTAGTGTCATAAAAGCCTAAATTAAGATCGGAAGTTCCCTCTCCTGAGCAAAATTTAAAGCACTGCTTTTAAATTGAAGCGCAAGAGAGGGTTAGGGAGAGGATTATTTATAAAAAAGCACCCTCACCCCAACCCTCTCCCACAGGGAGAGGGAGCAACATAGAATCAATTTGAGACGATCAGTTCCCTATACTTTTAGGAGATGAGAAGCACTGCTTCGCAAGAGAGAGGTCTAAAGATTAACCCAACGCTTTTTCAGCAGCTTCAACAGTTTGACGAATCAACGTTGTAATGGTCATAGGACCTACACCACCCGGAACAGGTGTATAAGCAGAAGCAACGTCTTCAATACCCACCAATTGGATATCACCTACACCACCGCCATTACGTGGATGAAAGCCAGCGTCAACAACCACTGCACCCGGTTTGATCCAATCTTTTTGAATCAATTCAGCTTTACCTACCGCACCCACAATAATATCCGCTTGCTTAACAAAGTCAGCTAAGTTTTGAGTACGTGAGTGGCAAGTGGTCACTGTTGCATTCGCTTCAAGTAGCATCGCAGACATTGGTTTACCCAAAATTGCAGAACGACCCACAACAACCGCATGTTTCCCTGCGATTTCAATGTTGTTTTCTTTTAAAATGGTCATGATGCCTGCAGGAGTCGCAGAACCATATGCTGCTTCACCCATTGCCATACGGCCGAAACCTAAGCAGGTCACGCCATCCACGTCTTTTTCAAGAGAGATCGCATCGAAACAAGCACGCTCATCAATTTGAGCAGGTACGGGGTGTTGTAACAAAATACCGTGAACATCTGGATTTGCATTCAATTTTTCAATTTCAGCAAGCAATTGCTCAGTTGTGGTTTCTTTAGGAAGCTCAACTTTTAATGAATCCATACCAACACGGCGGCAAGCATTCCCTTTCATACGTACATAAGTTGCAGATGCACCATCGTCACCTACCAAAATAGTCGCAAGAATTGGGGTACGACCAGTTTTCTCTTTTAGCGCTTCTACGCGAGTCAACAAGTCAGCTTCAATTTTCTTCGCCAATGCACGACCATCTAAAACTAATGCCACGGCACTTCTCCAAGTGATGATATGAATCAATTTTGCACATAATACATGATTATTTTAAATTTTTTACCTTGTATGCTGCTTTTATGCTCATACAGATGAATCTGCTATTGTTTTTTTTTCAGAGCTTGCTAATATACGCATCAACAAGACATGGCGGGGTGGCAGAGTGGTCATGCAGCGGACTGCAACTCCGTGTACGCCGGTTCGATTCCGACCTCCGCCTCCAATCTTGTTAAGCCCGAGTGGTGAAATCGGTAGACACAGGGGATTTAAAATCCCCCGCCCACAAAGCGTGCCAGTTCGAGTCTGGCCTCGGGCACCATTCTTCTACTACTGAAGATGGTGTAATAAAGAACCCAGCGATAAGCTGGTTTTTTTATGCCTAAAATTTAGTAAAACAATAAAAAAGAGGAACATTGCCCTCTTTAATTATTTTAAAACACCATGCAAATACATCGTGTTTTAAAGATAAAACTTTAGATTACTTCAACCACAATCTTACCCACATGGTCGCCTGTATCCATGGCTGCATGCGCCTCTTGAATTTGATCAAACTTAAATGTTTTGTAGATCATTGGCAGACATTCACCTTTAGACCATAACGGAACAACATTTTCCTGAATGCCTTTGGCAATCTCTGCTTTTTCTGCAGTATTACGCGCACGCATGGTTGAGCCTGTAATGGTCAAACGCTTCATCATGATTTGACCCAGTTTCACCTCTTTGGCCTTTGCACCACCTAAAAATGCGATATAGACCAAACGACCATCACGACGTAATAGATTGAGGTTCTGCGCCAAATACGGTGCGCCAACAATATCTAAAATGACATCTACACCTTGCTCATTGGTCGCTTCATTAATCACTTGCTCAAAGTCTTGAGTCTTGTAGTTAATCGCATGCGTGATATCAGAGATCGCTGCCACTTTTTCATCTGAACCGACTGTTGCAAAGGTTTTCATGCCCAACGCATTACACAGCATGATTGCCGTAGTTCCAATACCACTGGTTCCACCATGAATCAGCACCGTTTCACCTGCTTTGGCTTTGCCCATTTGGAACACATTGGCCCATACGGTAAAGAATGTTTCAGGAATCGCTGCAGCTTGAGTAAAGCTGACGCCTTCAGGAATCGCAATGGTTTGGCTTTCAGGCACCACGCAATATTCTGCATAACCGCCACCATTGGTCAGTCCGCAAACCTTATCGCCCACCTTAAACAAAGTGACTTCTGCACCCACAGCAACCACTTCACCTGCCACCTCTAAACCCGGTACTGGTGTTACCCCTTTCGGCATTGGGTACAAGCCTTGACGTTGCAAAATGTCTGGACGGTTAATACCAAAGGCATGCACTTTAACCAACACTTCATCCGCTTTCGCATCTGGGATGGCAACGCTTTCATAGGCCAGTTTATCGACACCGCCCGGTTCAGTAATAATGACCTGCTGCATGCTTTGCTGTGACATTGTTTTTCCTTTTCAATTATTGACTATTCATCTATCTCTGCACTATTTGAACATAGAAATGCCGCAGAATGAATAAACATGGACTTATGTATAATCTGTACTGTATTTCGTAAATGAATAATAGGCCAAGCATGTCTCAGATCATTGAATACAATGAAGATAACGCCAGTGACTATGAATGGTTTGATGGTTTTGCCATAATTCGCTTCTATGCAGACTGGTGCGCGCCCTGTGTGCAAAACTTCCCTGTCTTTGAGCAGTGTGCACAGCAAATATCTGCCCAGCATGCACAGCTCAAATTTGGCAAGGTCAATGTTGACTCTTCGCCTATACTGACCTTGCGTTATAACGTTTATGGCCTACCTTCAACCTTGCTGTTTTATCGTGGGCAAGTGATTCAACGTATTGCAGGTGTCAAATCACTCTCTGAATTAACAACCATCATTCAAAGCGCTATGCAGTCACACTCAGACAACGACTAAGCAAATTGCCTAACTGTTATTTGGAAGTCGGTTCATTCGGCAAGCGTACAAACTTCATTAATGTATTACGCACCAATGGCAGCACAATCAAAATAAGCGGAAATGCCATCATCCACGATAGGCTCCAAGCATGCAGCCAAATCCCTAAAAAGCCCTCAACCGCACCGACTTTTAAATAAATATTAAAGCAAGAAATTGAGCCACTCATTATGCCAGATAGGATCAAAGGCATTAACCACGTGAGATGCTTAGGATGAAATTTTGGGAGATTATTCATGGCTTTCACCTTGTTCTATCGTTACTGATTGTGTACTTGAAGTTTTCACTGTTTGTTTTAGGGTTTTCATAAATTGAATAAATTGCGGTAAAAACGCCTTAAATAAAGGGATGTCTTTATTTTCCAGCAAGGTTTCACCAAACAGCTTCAAACCCACGGCAAAAGCTTTGGTCTTTTCATCATCTAACAATTGCGCTTTAGTCAAATGCTCTAGCACCTTAAACATGTCATCATGGTTGTAAGCATTAAACTGCAAAGCTTCGGTATAGGTCGATGGATTGCCCTGTGCATCGGCAATGTGTTTGAGCGTGATTTCATATTGATGCTGCTTCATTGTGTTACCTCCATACGGCTGATTTCGACGGCCGCCTGATCGATTTTTTCTGCAATGGCATACACCTGCTCGGGTGTCAATTCACAGTGCTGAATTTTGATGCGTAGTGATGCTTTTAGGTTTTCCATCGCGCGTTTGATATCAACGTATTGTTCATTGTTATGAATTTGCTTGCGGGTATCAAAACGGCACAGGATTTTCTCTACAGTGGCTTTTTCTGCATCTAGATGCGCTAAGCCGGACTGCGTAACGCTGTATTGTTTACGGTCTTCTGCATTCAATTCTGCATGGATGTATTGCTGTTCTTCTAGGTAATTCAGCGTTGGGTAAATTGTACCTGTGCTGGGGCTGTAGCCACCGCCGACGATTGTGCCGACATCTTTGATAATGTCATAGCTGAACTTAGGCGCTTGGGAGATCAGATGCAGTACCAATAGTTTCATGTGCCCTGCTTCAAACAGGCGTTTTCGGGTTTTAACTGGACTATCGTTACTGTCGAGAAGGTCTGAATTTGACATTGCAAAGATATACCTTAAGATTAATTAAGATATATCTTAATTATTAAAATGTAATAATTCAACTTTTTTTATTCTTCTAGTCTCAAACTTCACTACTACTCGTAAGCGTTATATGTAGCAACTTCAAGTTCTTCACAATCTATATATTTATTTATATTATTGAAAAATAAGTAAAGTTCTTTCTCTAACATCAAAAAGTCTTTTCTTTCGCATTTTGGAACAGTAATCCCCATCTCACTTAATGAATTTATTAAAAAATCACGATGTGAAACGTACCCTAATTTTCTTGGTAAGTTATTGTTAAGTAATATAATATTACTATTGATATCAAAAAGTGATTTTTTATATCTATCTGATATTGAAAAATCACCTAACTGAGGATTTAAGAATACATAATTATAAAAGATAAATTTATCAAAACTCCTTTTAGTTAAATATTTACTTCCATTTAAATAATTTTCCAAAATTTCATTAAAAAACTTAAAATGACTTAAATAAGTTGACTTCTGATTAACCATTTGAATATTTAAATTATTTTTATGAGTCGTTAAATAAGTACTTAAATAAATCTGCACAGTTAACCATGCCAATAAAACTGTAGTAATAGCTACCAAAAACTTAAAAAGATTTAATATATTCTCAAAAAAACTAAAAAAATAATTAATACAATCTTTATCTAAACAAAAACCATTTGTTTTAGTTCTCCACAACTCATCCAAAGACAACGAAAAAGAAATAATTGTTAATACAAATACAAAACCAGCTAATTTTTTTATTACCCTATTTATTATAAAAGAGGCTTTCTGTACATCAATTTCCACTTTCTGTCTTTCTCTCTAATTCATCATTTAAACGAAGAAGTTGTAATTCTCTATTTAGCTCTACAGCTTTAGCATTATAAATACCTTTCGGATGTTTTTTTAGAAGTGCAATCCTATACTGAATTTTATAAAATTTTTTCTGATATACAAAGGCATTCTTAGAATTCAATTTAAGTTCTTTTAGGTTGTCAATAGAGTTACGTACATAAGTTACATCAGCATTATTAGGTAAAGGAAAAATTTTTTTTAGCTTATTCTTTAATTTAAAGTATGAAGGATGCTCAACTCTCCCTAATTTATTAATAAATCCCATGCAAGAGTTATAATCTTGCCTATAAAAATAATGTGTTCTGTAATTTGGTTTTTTAACTAATAATTCTAGACGATGAACCATAGCTTTAATTCTTTTAACATCTGCTTGATCATATCTTGGAAGTTTAGAATCAACTCTTACATTATGAACTTTCAAAGGTTCTAAACCAAACCTGCAAATTTCAACCTTATCTTTATTTAATGGCAAATCTAAACTATTCAATTCCTTTTCGATAATCTTTATAATCATATCAAAACTAAAATCTCGATCTTTTGATGAAATCGTAATATCATCAACATACCTTGTATAAACTAATTTTTTATTTTTCAATCTAAAATACAGTCGTTCTTCAATTGAATACAGCGCCAAAGTTGCTAAATAGCTTGATGTAATTCCTCCTTGTGGAACCCTACCATCTAAACAACAAATTTTTGCCAAAGTATCCGCAGCATCTTTATCAAAAAACATTACATTTTCAAAGATTTTTTGAACTAACTCTTGAGAGATATTATCAAAAAAATCTTCCACATCTAATTTAACTAGAGATTTTGCACGACAATGCCTAGATGCACATGCAATGAAGTCATGTGAGTTTTCATTTTCAGCCGGAATTGAACCATATAAATACACCGGCCAACTTATTAGGCTAAAAATTCTGTTCTTAATTTTGCGCTGAATTTTACGAACAATAGGACTTGGATTATTTATATTTCTAAATCTTCCATCATTTTTTACAAGCTGCGAGGATTTATATTTTGCTTCATCCTCTAACATCAATATGAAATCCAATTCAATCTCATCAACACCTAGAACCGTTGATAATTCTGATCTTGAAATTGGACCACCCTTGTAAATAATTTTTGTTAATTCATTCATATTGATATAAGTGGAGCCAATCTAATTGTTAAAAAACAATACATAGAATTTATGATTTGTACCCGCTTCTTCTGTATAAATACTTATAGATGACCATACCAACCAATAGCTCCACCTATCAGGACTATTTCAAGGAAATAGGACGGAGTCCACCCCCTCTACACTTGCTAGTTACCTAGCATCAATTTTTAAAATTGATCAATAAGCATTATTTTTTTACAGCATTAGCAATCAAACGAAACGTTTGAGGTAATTTCAGTCTATCAGTTACATTTATTTGTGTAAATAAAAAACCCGCCTTTCGGCGGGTCTTTTTTTAAATCAATTCAACCAATTACAGACGAACCAACTCAACAATTTTCTCAGCAACTTCTTCAGCAGTCTCTACTATGTAAGCTACATCAGTACCTTCAGTCGCATCTGTAATCACAACCACACCAGTTTCACGTACAAGCGCAACTTGCTCTACAGTTAAACCAGCTTTCGCAATCGCAACCACACCTTGTTGAATCAACAAGCTTTCAATTGCTTGCGCATTTTCAAGGGCTTTAGCAGTTACAGTTACAGCAGCAGGTTTTTGACCTAAACGTGCAGCACGCGCTTCAGCAGTTACAGGCTCGTTGTGTGCAGTCCATTCAACCGCAGATTCAACCATACCCGCACCAACAGTCACGTTGCTTAAACGGTCAATAAAGATGAATGAACCTGTGTAACGACTGTCTTGGTAACGGTCAAATACCACTGGCGCATCAAACTCAATCGTTACATCTGCAATCGCATTCAGTTCAAGCTGTTCAACTTCCGTTTTTTCCAATGTGTTTACATTGGTACGGTAGTTGATTTTCGCAACTTTCGCAGGAATGGTTTGTGTACCAAACTTCACGTTATACAGTTTACCAACCACTAAAGGCGCATCTGTCATCCATACCACAGAGGCACGTGCAGAACGTGAAATTAATGGCTGTTCGCCTGCTTTAACTAAAACGTTACCACGTGAAATATCAATTTCATCATTTAGCGTAAGTGTTACCGCTTGACCTGCAACAGCATGGTCTAAGTTACCGTCAAAAGTCACGATTTCTTTAACAGTCGAAGACTTACCAGATGGTAATGCAGTAATGGTATCGCCAACTTTCACTTCACCAAGTGCAATCGTACCGCAGAAGCCACGGAAATCGAGGTTCGGACGGTTGACATATTGAACTGGGAAACGGAATTCGTGCTTGCTCGTATCATGCGAAATTTCAACAGTTTCCAAAGTCTCCATTAAAGTCTGACCTTGGTACCACGGTGTATTTGGCGATTTGTTTACAACGTTATCACCATTCAACGCAGAAATAGGCGTGAAGATAATGTTCGCAGGTTTACGGTCGCCCAATTGGTTTACGAACTCATTGTACTCTGCTTGAATTTCATTGAAGCGCGCTTCAGAGAATTCAACCAAGTCCATTTTGTTCACTGCAACCACGATATTACGAATACCCAAAAGACTCGCAATAAATGAGTGACGACGAGTCTGAGTTTGTACGCCATAACGCGCATCAATCAAGATGATCGCTAAATCGGCAGTCGACGCACCAGTTGCCATGTTACGTGTGTACTGCTCATGCCCCGGGGTGTCAGCAATGATGAACTTACGTTTTTCAGTAGAGAAATAACGGTAAGCCACGTCAATGGTAATACCCTGCTCACGTTCCGCTTGCAGACCATCTACAAGTAAAGCCAAGTCAGGTGCATCACCCGTAGTACCGACTTTTTTAGAGTCACGAGTCACGGCTTGCAATTGATCTTCATAAATCAATTTTGAATCGTAAAGCAAACGGCCGATTAAAGTCGATTTACCGTCATCAACGTTACCGCAAGTGAGGAAACGTAGAAGGTCTTTATTTTCGTGTTGTTTTAAATACGCCAAGATGTCTTGGCTAATTAAATCTGATTGATGAGACATTGCTCAAAGCTCCACATATTCTTTTGAAATCGGTTTCTGAATCTTTTTAATCCCTCTAAATCTCCCTTTAAGAAAGGGAGACTTTGCTCCGTTATTTCTCGGGAGTTCCCCCTCTTTAGTAAAGAGGGGGTTAGGGGGAGATTATGAGATTCTTAGAAGTAACCTTCCTGCTTTTTCTTTTCCATCGAACCTGCTTCGTCATGGTCGATCATACGGCCTTGACGTTCAGATGTTGTGGCTAAAAGCATCTCTTGGATAATTTCCGGTAAAGTTGTTGCAGTTGATTCAACCGCACCTGTAAGTGGGTAACAACCTAAGGTACGGAAACGCACCGATTTCATTTGTGGTACTTCACCTTCGTTCAAACGCATACGCTCATCATCAACCATGATCAGAGTACCGTTACGCTCAACCACTGGACGTTCAGCAGCCAAGTACAAAGGAACCAATTTAATATTTTCAAGGTAGATGTATTGCCAAATATCCAACTCAGTCCAGTTAGACAATGGGAACACACGAATACTTTCGCCTTTGTTCACTTTACCGTTGTAAAGATTCCAAAGTTCAGGACGTTGGTTTTTAGGGTCCCAACGGTGTTTAGTATCACGGAATGAGTAAACACGCTCTTTGGCACGAGATTTCTCTTCGTCACGGCGCGCACCACCGAAAGCCGCATCAAACTGATATTTATCAAGCGCTTGTTTTAAGCCTTGAGTTTTCATAATGTCAGTATATTTTGAGCTACCGTAATCGAACGGATTTACACCTGCGTCTTTACCTTCTTTGTTTTGATGCACGATCAAATCAAAGCCATGCTCTTTTGCCATGTTGTCACGGAAAGTAATCATGTCTTTAAATTTCCAACCCGTGTCTACATGCAGTAGTGGGAATGGAAGTTTGGCAGGATAGAATGCTTTTAAAGCAAGATGCAGCATGACCGCTGAATCTTTACCGATTGAATACAGCATGACTGGGTTTTCGAACTCAGCAGCAACTTCACGGATGATATGAATACTCTCAGCTTCAAGCTGTTTAAGATGAGTAAGTCTTTCCTCATTTAATGACATGGACAACACCAGCTTAGAATATGTGTACTTATTACACTTTTAAAGATATATATACATTATAGTGATTAAGCTTTCATAACGATTGCTTGTTTTGTGATATTGATATTCTTATTCGTCATATACAAATTGTCTGATACTGCTTATCAATTTTAATTAATTTAATACAATAGACTTATCAATTTCATTATTATTCTAGTCCGAGATCCGTAAGTTTACGCAATTTTTTATCAATTAACTAATCGCTAAATCCTCTAAACAATCGGTATTCAAACTCGCTCAAAGTACCTAAAGTAGCTATATCACTCTCCAATAGTTATTGATATGCCATATAGTCACTATACGCTTGAAACCTTAAAGTCGCTGATTGAAGCAGCAGGTCTTGCTGGCTATATTTATCAGCATTCTTCACACATGCTCGTGCTCCAAGAAGCCTTAAATGATGACGGCAGCCCGCTGAATAACTTTATACAACATGAGCTGAGTGCTGACCAAATTGGCCTTCAGTTCGGCCTACGACTTTTGGACAATAAACTCGAGTTTTTGATTGGGGTGACTCACAGTAACCAAGATCGCGGCTACGAAATTGGCGCTGGCAATTTAAAGGCCGATCGACGTGCATTTAATCTGCTCTATGCTTTTTATAATTTTCCCAAAGCATTTCACTTAATCCATTTCCCGCTCGCAGCCAATAGCACCCAGTTAGAGGAAGAGATCGAAAAGCAACTGTTTCAACTTGAAAGCATGGGCTTTTTAGACACTGCGATTAAAACCAATCCGATGGGCGAACAAGTGAAGTGGATGAAAACCTTTATTGTTCAAGCGGCTTTAGATATGAAAGTACGCATTCAAACTTCATTGTTATAAAAACGGTTAAAGCCACCTAAAAATAGCTCTATTGAACTCTAGTTCAAATCTCCATATGACATCGAAAGTCACGGCAAAGGGCTCAGCACTGCCGTGTCGACTGTAATTTTACATTTCATAACATTGTTTTCTGTGCCGTTTAACAGGCCATTTCTCTCCCTTGAGCACGACCACTTATATATCTGCAATTAGACTGAAAATTTGATTGATCACAATGACTTAAATCTTAAATGGGTAAAGCAGAAATACTATTAACTTTAGATTTAGATAACCCTGACTTAATTGATCAACTATTTTTAAAGAAAAACTTAGTAATAGCTCACATAAAAGCCGACTTTTTGTTAATCTGATCTGTAATTTTTTTACACAATTTCGACAGATAATGTTATTTTATTTAATGAAAAAAATTCGGCCAGAATTATTTTTTTTGATTTTTTATAAGCATAAATATAGAGATAAATATAATGTGGGAATTGTTTACTCACCCGTCTAATATCGTGTTTAGCATCAGTCTCTGCTTAATGTTCTTGTTTGGACTTTTTGAGATTGTGTTAACAATTTTAGGGGGGGGTTCTCAAGGCTTCTTAGATCAATTCCTACCTGAGGATGTTGGTCATAATGCAGAGCTAGGTGTAGATGCCGATGCAGGTATCGTGACACGTGTGCTCGATTGGTTGTATTTGGGTCGTATTCCACTGTTTGTATGGCTCATCATTTTCTTATGTGTCTATAGTTTGTTGGGCTTTGCTATTCAAGCCATCGTTAACCAAATGACCAGTATGATGTTCAGTGCATGGATTATTGCACCAGCCTGTATTTTTCTGTGCATGCCCTTCGTACGTTTTAGCGCAATGCTCATTGCCCGTATTTTACCGCAAGATGAAACAACCGCCATTTATAGTGATGAATTGATCGGTAGAACGGCCACGATCATTTTGGGTGATGCACGACCACAGTCTCCTGCTCAAGCCAAAGTCAAAGATCAACACGGATTGACCCATTATATTTTGGTTGAACCTGAACAAGATGAAATTTTCAGCCAAGGTCAATCAGTGGTTTTAACCCAAAAAACAAATGTAGGCTTTCAAGCCACCATGCTCTAAATTTTGAATGAATTGATGCTCGATCAGTTCTTCTAACACATATAAATACATTTAACGCATCATTCCTTCTGTAAATCTCGAAGTCATGATAAGTCAACAAAATACTGATTTTTAAACCAAACTTGTTAGCACTTTAGAGGGTTAACTTGAACTACAACAAAAGAGATAAACGTCCATGTTAGACATTATTCCAAGCGGTATCCTTGTTTCAGTCGGGATAATTTTTGCCGCACTTATTTTTATTGGTTTTATTATTGCTCGACTTTATCGTCGCTCAAGTAAAGAAATTTCATTTGTGCGTACAGGCTTCGGCGGTGAAAAAGTGATTTTAGGTGGCGGTGCTATTGTGCTTCCTGTGCTGCATGAAATTATTCCAGTCAATATGAACACCCTACGTCTTGAAGTACGCCGTGCAGATGACCAAGCGCTGATTACACGTGACCGTATGCGTGTCGACGTGATGGCGGAGTTCTACGTCCGTGTGAAACCAACCGCAGATTCGATTGCTACCGCAGCACAGACTTTGGGTCAAAAGACCATGTCGCCAAATGAGTTAAAGAATTTGGTCGAAGGAAAATTCGTTGACTCTCTACGTGCAGTTGCCGCAGAAATGGCGATGGAAGAGTTGCATGAAAAACGTGTCGACTTCGTACAAAAAGTTCAGCAAGTGGTGTCTGAAGATTTACATAAAAACGGTTTGGAACTTGAAACCGTTTCATTAACTGGCTTAGACCAAACAGGCTTTAAATACTTTAACCCACAAAATGCGTTCGATGCTGAAGGTTTAACTAAACTGACAGAAACCATTGAAGACCGTCGTCGTAAACGTAATGCGATTGAACAAGATGCAGATCTTGCAATTAAGACCAAGAACTTAGAAGCAGAACAAGCACGTCTACAAATTTTGCGTGAAGAAGAATATGCAAAACTGCAACAAGAACGTGAAATTTCAATCCGTCGTGCAGAACAGCTTGCAGAAATTGCATCACAAGAAGCTGCTAAAAAACGTGAAGCCGAAGAAGCGCGTATTGCTGCTGAACGTGAAGTTGACTTAAAGCGTATTACTGCTGCACGTGACGTTGAAAATCAAAATATTCAAAAGTCACAAATTATTCAGCAAGCCCAAGTGGAACAAAAGAAAACCATTGAACTCGCTGAGCAAGACCGTGCTATTGCTATTGCTGAAAAATCTCGTGCTGAATCTGAAGCTAAGGCACATGCCGATCAAGCCCGTGCTCAAGCGGTAAAAGCCGAAGAAGAAGTGATTACCGTTCGTCAGATCCAACAAGCTGAACGTCAAAAAGCTGTTGAATTGGTCTCTGCGAAAGAAAAAGCGGAGAAAGATGCGATTGCCATTACTGTCGCGGCTGAAGCGGGTAAACAAGCAGCCGCAGATGATGCAGAAGCGATCCGTATTGCAGCTGAAGCCGAAGCTGAAAAAGTTCGTTTAAAAGCCAAAGGTGAAGCTGACGCAAAAGTTCTCTTGGCTCAAGCGATGGAAAAACAATACCAAGTTGATGCTGAAGGTACACGTGCAGTGAACGAAGCAAACAACGTATTGTCATCTGAACAGGTTGAAATGCAAATTCGTTTAGCGATGTTGAAATACTTACCTGAAATCATTCGCGAAAGTGTTAAACCAATGGAAAACATTGATGACATTAAGATTTTGCAAGTAAATGGTCTAAATGGTGGTCATGCAGGTTCTTGCCAAGGTGATGCTCACCACGAAGGTAGCGGTAATGTTGCCTTGTCAGACCAAGTGGTAAATAGTGCCCTACGCTACCGCAGCCAGGCCCCACTGATTGATAGCTTGATGAGTGAGCTTGGTATCCAAGGTGGCGATATTAACGGTTTAACTCAGAGCTTAAAAACCAGCAAAAACTAAGTTTTTGATTGAGATAGGGCTCCATCAAATCTCTTTATTCAGAAGTGATTGCTTGAGCAACACATTCTAAATGAATTAAAAAAGCAGTGTCCGCACTGCTTTTTTTATGGCTTAGATACTTGTACTTATGGGCATACAATCTCCCAAAGAAATGAACAACATTTTCTGTCTTATCAGAGCGCTTTTAATGGTTTCTGACATTTATATTTCGCATCACAGCCTGATGTTAAATCAATGAACAAATGGCGTATTTCATAAAAATACTCATTTAGAAGCTATAGAGCAAACAGCATAAAATTATGAAACAAAATATTTAAAATCAATTAATTGATATATCCTTCTCATCTTACAGAATAAGATATTTACTTCTATATATTCAGCTCGATAACATTTTGTTCTATCTATTGTTTTTATAAAACTTGGAAATTGCTTATTAAATTGAAAATAGGGCCTAACAAGGTTTTTGCACTTCAAACCATCAACTAAAAAATAATAGCTGACTATAGATGTATATGCTCATGTAGATTTTCTTAAAAAAATTTCATCACTGAGATAGCAAATTTCACCAATTTTAAAGCTCCCCCTTCTCATATTCCTGATCTACCATCCTTTGTATAAGGCTTGAGAAAATTACAAATAAAATAATTTCTATTGAAAATATTAGGCTTCATCCAAGTAAAAAAGCTCTTTGATGATAAAGATCCATTAAAAATCTCAATTAAATTAGTTATTTTCCCTAAAATCAATATACTGCACGCTATACGAAATTATTTTTAAAAATCATAAACCTATGACCATCCCCGCAATCATCACATATTCGGATTATTATGTGTTCTTTACATTTCATAGTTATTGAACAACCAATATTCCATCCGTTTATGCAGCGTCACTGCACCCCAAAGCAGAACACATAGCCATGCCCTTATGGCTTTTGCATAGCGGCTGAAATACGCTTTTTTTTGCGTAAAAAAAAAGAGAATCCGAAGATTCTCTTTTGATGTTTAAGTATGGCGATTAAACCAAACCTTTGCCTTTCAGCACTTCGTACATGGTCGAACCTAATTCAGCAGGACTACGGGTATAAGCCATACCCGCTTTTTCAAAGGCAGCGAATTTCTCTTCAGCTGTGCCTTTACCGCCCGAAATGATTGCCCCTGCATGCCCCATACGTTTACCTTTAGGTGCAGTTACACCCGCGATATAACCAACAACAGGCTTTGTAACATTCGACTGGATATATTCAGCTGCTTCTTCTTCTGCTGTACCACCAATCTCACCAATCATGATGATCGCTTCAGTTTGCGGGTCGTCTTGGAACAGCTTTAAGCAATCAATTTGGTTCATACCCGGAATAGGGTCACCACCGATCCCAATACAGGTAGACTGACCTAGTCCCAGCTTGGTGGTTTGCGCCACAGCTTCATAAGTCAAAGTCCCTGAACGCGAGATAATCCCTATTTTACCCGGTTGATGAATATGCCCCGGCATAATACCGATCTTGCACTCGCCCGGTGTAATAATTCCTGGACAGTTTGGACCAATTAAACGTGCATTATTGCCATAGGTTTCTAGATAACGTTTAGCTTTTAGCATATCGAGTGTAGGCACACCTTCCGTAATCACAACGATCAGCTCAACACCTGAATCAATCGATTCAATAATTGAATCTAGGACAAATGGTGCCGGTACATAAATCGAGGTTGCCGTTGCACCCGTTTCACGTACCGCTTCTTTCATGGTATTGAATACGGGCAGATTCAAATGTTGTGTACCGCCTTTACCCGGCGTCACACCACCGACCACTTTTGTGCCGTAAGCAATAGATTGTTCTGAATGAAATGTGCCGTTTTTACCGGTAAAACCTTGTACCAATACTTTAGTGTCTTTATTAACTAATACGCTCATGATCTCTACTCCCTTAGCCTTTTACCGCAGCAACAATTTTTTCTGCAGCATCAGCCAAGCCATTTGCAGAAATCAATTTCAAACCTGATTCATCAAGTAATTTTGCACCCAACTCTGCATTGTTCCCTTCTAAACGAACAACCACAGGTACAGTCACATTTACTTCTTGAACCGCTGCAATAATTGCTTCAGCAATCATGTCACAACGTACAATCCCACCAAAAATGTTGATTAATACACCTTGTACAGAACTATCGGCCAAAATGATTTTAAAGGCTTCAATTACGCGTTCTTTGGTCGCGCCACCGCCTACATCTAGGAAGTTTGCAGGTTGACCACCATAGAGTTTAATGATGTCCATGGTTGCCATCGCTAGGCCAGCACCATTGACCATACAACCAATATTGCCTTCTAAGGCAACATAGTTCAAATCAAATTCTGATGCTTTCAGCTCACGCTCATTTTCTTGCGTTTTATCGCGTAGTGCTGCGATTTCTGGTAAACGATACAAGGCATTCGAGTCGATACCAATTTTTGCATCCACACATAAAATCTCGCCATTTTCACGTACGGATAACGGGTTAATTTCAAATAAGGCAAAGTCATTTTCAATGAATGCTTGATACGCAGCAGACATGATTTTGACAAATTGATTCACTTGACCATCTTTTAGGTTTAAAGCAAATGCCACTTCACGCGCTTGGAATGGTAATAAACCTACTAAAGGATCAACTTCAACTTTAATAATTTTTTCTGGGGTTTCTTCTGCAACTTTTTCAATTTCCACACCGCCTTCAGTCGATGCCATAAAGGTCACACGGCGGCTAGAACGGTCAACCACAGCACCTAGGTACAATTCACGCTCTACAGGATAGACATCTTCAGACACCAAAATACCACTGACTGGCTGACCTAATGCATCTGTTTGATAAGTAACTAAGCGTGAACCGACCATTTGGTTCACATAATCAGTGGCTTCTTGCGCAGATTTTACCACTTTCACGCCGCCCGCTTTACCACGACCACCTGCATGGACTTGGGCTTTTAAAACTGCAAACTTACCACCCAGTTGCTCAAAAGCTTTGACTGCTTCTTCTGCGGTTGTTACAAATACGCCTTCTTGGACTGGCATACCATATTTTTTTAATAACGCTTTAGCTTGATATTCGTGTAGATTCATTGAACAACCTTTTACTCTTTTTTCGCTTTGTTATGACCCATTAAAGCCCAGACATCCGTCAAAGCAGCTTTAACCTTTTTTAAATCTTAAAATATTTCTTATCTTTATTTTTAGATGATTATTCAAATTAAAACAACCATCAGAAACAAAAAAGAGCGGCCTAAGCCGCTCTTTTTACATCTTATTTACGTTTACGTTGAATCGCGTGAATCGCACGTCCATCGACTGCAAGCGCAGCTTCGTGAACGACTTCAGAGAATGTCGGGTGACCGAAAGTCATTAACTGAAGGTCTTCAACACTTGATACAAACTCAAGTGCAATCATACCTTGGTGTACGATATCAGACGCTGCAGGTCCAATGACATGCATACCAAGTAGACGATCCGTTTTTGCATCAGCAACAAACTTAACAAAGCCTGCGTTTTCACCAGCAGCCATTGCACGACCATTCGCAGCAAAGCCAAATTGACCAGTCTTCACTTCATGGCCTTTTTCTTTCGCTTGCTCTTCTGTTAAACCAACCCACGCCGCTTCTGGGTGTGTGTAGATTACAGAGATGATTGTGTCGTAGTTCACTTGAGCAGCGTGACCGTGCATACGTTCAACAGCCATTACGCCTTCTTCCATTGCTTTATGTGCAAGCATTGGACCACGTACCAAGTCACCAATTGCGTATACGCCTTCAACCGAAGTTGCACACCAATCGTTTACTTCAACTAGACCGCGTTCAGTGAGTTTAATGCCTGAATCTTCAGCCAATAAACCTTCTGCATATGCTTTACGGCCAACACAAACGATCAATTTATCGAAAGTTTGAGTTTTGTCTTCGCCACCTTGCGTATACTTAACAGTAACTTCACGGCCATTTACTTCTGTACCAGCAACTTTAGCGCCAACACGGATATCAAGACCTTGTTTAGTCAATACTTTTTGGTAGTCTTTTGCCAAAGCTTTATCAGCCATTGGTAAGAATGCATCCATTGCTTCAAATACAACAACTTCAGCACCTAGACGACGCCAAACAGAACCAAGCTCTAGACCAATGACACCCGCGCCAATTACGCCAAGACGTTTAGGCACTTCTGGGAACTCAAGCGCACCAGTAGAGTCAACAATAATGTCTTGGTCTACAGGAGCAACAGGAATATTTACCGGTACAGAACCCGATGCAAGGATTACATATTTAGGTTCTAAAATTTGAGTTTCACCTTCGTGAGATACAAACTCAACTTTCTTACCTGCAAGTAATTTACCTGTACCTTTTAACCATTCGATACCATTGCCTTTAAGTAGGCCATCAATACCCATCGTCAATTGGTTAACAATTTTGTCTTTACGATCAAGCAGTTTTGCAAGATCAAATTTCACTTCACCAGTTGTAATACCGTGGTCATCTAAGTGATGAACGGTATCTTCATAGCGGTGAGATGAATCAAGTAATGCTTTAGATGGGATACAACCCACGTTTAAGCAAGTACCACCTAAAGATGGTTTACCTTTATGAATACGTTTTTCAATACAAGCTACTTTAAAGCCTAATTGAGCAGCGCGGATAGCAGCCTCATAACCACCAGGACCGCCACCAATAACAACTAAATCAAATTGAGACATGTGTATCTCCAAAAATGGGCTTAGAGGATCGCTCTAAGCCCATTGCATTATTCTGAAGTATTAAAGATCAAGGATTAGCTTAGCTGGTTCTTCTAACAATTCTTTGATTGTTACAAGGAAGCCTACTGCTTCTTTACCATCGATTAGACGGTGGTCATAAGAAAGCGCTAAGTACATCATTGGCAAGATTTCAACTTGACCATTTACAGCCATAGGACGTTCTTGGATTTTATGCATACCCAAAATCGCAGTTTGTGGCGTATTTAAGATCGGTGTAGAAAGCAATGAACCGAAAGTACCACCATTAGTAATAGTGAATGTACCGCCAGTCATATCTTCGATACCCAATTTACCGTCACGCGCTTTACCAGCGTATGCACGGATACCGTTTTCAACTTCAGCATAGTTCATACGGTCAGTATCACGAAGAACTGGAACCACTAGACCACGGTCGCTTGATACAGCAACACCGATGTCGTAGAAACCGTGGTAAACGATGTCATTGCCATCGATAGAAGCGTTTACAGCTGGGTAGCGTTTAAGTGCTTCAGTTGCCGCTTTAACGAAGAATGACATGAAGCCAAGACGTGCACCATGACGCTTTTCAAAAGTATCTTTGTATTGCGCACGCATTTCCATGATTGGTTTCATGTTTACTTCGTTGAACGTAGTCAACATTGCAGTTTCTTGAGTTGCAGCAAGCAGACGTTCAGCAACACGCTTACGAAGACGAGTCATAGGAACTCGTTTTTCGATACGCTCACCCACCGCAACGCTTAATGGCTGCGCTGCAGGTGCTGCCGGCTTCGCCTGATGATTTGCCACATCTTCTTTAGTGATGCGACCGCCACGGCCAGTGCCAGCAACGTCAGCAGCAGCAATGCCAGACTCAGTCAATGCTTTACGCACTGCAGGAGCTTGATCAGCAACAGGTTGAGCACGTTCAACAACAGGAGCAGCACCCGCTTGAGTTTGAGCAGCAGCTTGTTCTACTTTCTCTTCTGATTGAACAGCTTGAGTTTGAGCAGCGCCAGAAGCAGCACCTTCTTCAAAAGTCGCGATCACTTCAGCAGAAAGAACTGTATCGCCTTCGTTTTTAACGATTGCAGTAATAGTACCGTCAGCAGGAGCTACAACTTCTAAAACAACTTTATCTGTTTCAATATCACAAATCACTTCGTCACGTGATACTGCTTCACCTGGTTGTTTGTGCCAAGTTGCAACTGTACCGTCAGCAACTGACTCTGGGAATACCGGTGCTTTAATTTCGGTTGCCATTATTAAGAATCTCCTGTTATTCAGCTACGATAGCTAAAGCATCATTTACGAGCTGAGCTTGTTGTTTTGCGTGCAAATATGGTGAACCACAAGCCGGTGCAGCAGAAGCTTCACGACCTGCATAACTAATACGAACTTGTTTGCCCGCTTTCATCACGTCGTCATATAGACGCGGAGCGATGAATAACCATGCACCTTGGTTCTTCGGTTCTTCTTGAGCCCAAACCAATTCTTTAACGTTTGGATATTGTGCCAGAACTTCAGCAAGACGTGCTTCTGGGTACGGATACAATTGTTCAATACGAACGATTGCTGTGTTGTTCAATTCTTTTTCACGACGTTTTTCAAGTAAGTCGTAGTAAACCTTACCACCACAAAGCACTAGACGAGTTACGTCTGACTTGTTGATATTGTCGATTTCATCAATCACAGTTTGGAATGTACCATTTGCAAGTTCTTCTAATGTAGACGTTGCAAGTTTGTGACGAAGAAGAGACTTCGGTGAAGTCACGATCATTGGTTTACGGATTGGACGAAGTGCTTGACGACGCATCGCATGGTAAATCTGCGCTGGTGTAGTCGGTGTGATCACTTGCATGTTTTCTTCAGCACATAGCTGTAAGAAACGCTCTAAACGAGCTGATGAATGCTCAGGACCTTGACCTTCAAAGCCATGTGGAAGAAGCATAGTCAGACCGCATACACGTTCCCACTTAGTTTCGCCAGACGCGATGAACTGATCGATTACAACCTGTGCACAGTTTGCGAAGTCACCAAATTGCGCTTCCCAAATGACAAGGCTCTTCGGAAGAGTCGTTGCATAACCGTATTCAAATGCAAGAACCGCCATTTCTGACAATAATGAGTCATAAATAGCTGTACGTGGTTGGTTTTCTTTCAAGTTACATAATGGAATGTAAGTTGAACCATCTACTTGGTTATGAAGTTTTGCATGACGGTGTGAGAATGTACCACGACCAACGTCTTCACCTGTTAAACGAACAAGGAAACCTTCATCTAGAAGAGACGCGTAAGCTAATGTTTCAGCAGCACCCCAATTCAATGGCATTTCACCAGTCTGCATTTTCAGACGGTCATCAATCACTTTAGCAACCTGACGTTGCATCACGAAGCCTTCTGGAAGCTCGCGCATTTTCGCACCAAGCTCTTTTAGACGTTCGATTGGGAAAGTGGTATCCCATTTATCTGTGTATTCGTGGCCTAAGTAAGGTTTCCAGTCCACAAACATTTTTGTGTTTGGCTCAAGTACCAACGCATTTGCAACGTGTTTACCTGCTTCAAGGTCAGAACGATACTGTTCAACCATTGCATCAGCAGAAGCACGATCAAGAACACCTTCTTGTACAAGCTTGTCAGCATAAAGCGTACGTGTAGTCGCTTTTTTATTGATGATTTGATACATCATTGGCTGAGTTGCAGCTGGCTCGTCGGCTTCGTTATGACCACGACGACGGTAGCAGAACATATCGATTACAACGTCTTTACGGAATGTATGACGGAAATCGTGTGCCAATTGAGAGACAAATAATACAGATTCAGGATCATCACCGTTCACATGGAAGATCGGTGCTTGGATCATTTTCGCGATGTCAGTACAGTATTCTGTAGAACGCGCATCACGTGGGTCAGACGTTGTGAAACCAACTTGGTTGTTCACGACGATATGAACTGTACCACCCACGGTATAACCGCGAGTTTGTGACATTTGGAAAGTTTCTTGGTTTACACCTTGACCTGCAAATGCAGCATCACCGTGAACGATGATTGGTAATACATCATCACCACCGATATCTTTACGACGTACTTGACGTGCGCGTACAGAACCTTCTACTACAGGTCCAACGATTTCTAAGTGTGATGGGTTAAACGCTAATGCCAAGTGAACTTCGCCACCCGGAGTCATGACGTTTGAAGAGAAACCTTGGTGGTATTTAACGTCACCAGAGCCTTTTTTATGCAGAGATTTGCCTTCGAACTCACCAAATAGATCAGCTGGGTTTTTACCCATGATGTTTACAAGAAGGTTTAAACGGCCACGGTGAGGCATACCGATAACCACTTCTTTACAACCTACCGAACCCGCACGTTGAATAAGTTCATTCACCATAGGAATGAAAGATTCACCACCTTCAACACCGAAACGTTTCGCACCAACGAATTTGTTACCAAGGTATTTTTCTAGGCCTTCAGCTGCAGTTAGACGTTCAAGGACGTGTTTCTTTTGGTCTGCAGTGTAGCCGAATTGACCACGAGTACCTTCAAGGCGTTGTTGAATCCAACGTTTTTCTTTGGTATCAACAATGTGCATGTATTCAACACCAATTGAAGCAGTATAAGTTGCTTCCATTGCTTGAACCATTTCACCAAGAGTTGCTTCAGATTTACCGATTGCAAGGTTACCTGTATTAAATACAGTGTCTAAGTCAGACTGAGTTAAACCGTGCGCAGCAAGATCTAGATCAGGTACGATTTCACGTTTTGCAAGACCTAGTGGATCTAATTTTGCGTTTTGATGACCACGGTTACGGTATGCAGCGATCAACTGTAATACACCGATTTGACGGCGTTCATGCTCAGAACTTACTGCACTTTGCACTACTGGCTGAACACGGCTTGAATTACGGCCTAATAATAGGAATTGCTCACGTACATTGCTGTGTGGTTGATCACCTTTCGGGAATTTATCGAAGTATTCACGCCAATCAGCCTCTACTGAGTCTGGAGCCGTTAGATACTGCTCATAAAGTTCTTCAATATACGCTGCACTGTCAGCGCTAAGTTCAGTGTCAAGACGCAGTGCGTCAGCAACTTCTTGCATTTGTGGACCCATTTCCTATTGCAAAACATTTCAGGATGCTTTTTAAGCGAACCCATGATTAGTAATGTCAAATTGGTAATATGACATTAGTCCCCATTAGGCTTAAGCCTTGAGGCGTTATCACTACATTAGGATTACCCAATGTGATTAATGAACAATAACGCCCTCAGCGGCATCATTACTCATTGAGAAATACCCGACATAAATCGGGCAATTTTTGCAAATCGTCTTAGAAAAAATAAAATTTGCACCATTATCTTTTCTAAAGCGACTTTATTAACATTTATATACCGTCTACAGCGCTTAAATTGTAGAAAAAATGTACCTAATTCAAAGTCATTTTTTACATATAGTGATGCTTTAAATGCTAACACGTTCGAGCATTTTCAATTGATTTTTTTGACACATACCTCTCATAAATTAGCGAAATACACTGTTTGTATTTTCATCTATGATATGGTGCTACATATAAAATGATCTTTCAATTAAGACAAAAGTCTACGTTCGATTTTTCCCTGATCTCATATACAAAAACAAAAGAGAGCTGACATTCCTATCCTCTCTCTTTTTACTACGTTACATAATAACATCTTCTAATCCTTTTGACAGACTTGAACGAGCGTTTCATCAATAAATAACCATTTATCTATCGCTTTATACCTTTAATTCACTACGTTTCTATTAAATCCATTTAAAGCAGTCAGCAATGACAGTGAATAACTTTCACTATCATCACTTTTATATATGACAAAAAAAGCGCACCCAATGGTGCGCTTCTTTTTACTGCTAAATCTATTAACCTAGATCTAAAAGCATATTACGGATGTGACCGATTGCTTTAGTTGGGTTAAGACCCTTAGGACATACAGATACACAGTTCATGATACCTTTACAACGGAACAATGAGAATGGGTCGTCAAGACGAGCCAAACGTTCTTGAGTTGCTGTATCACGAGAGTCAATGATGAAGCGATATGCGTTCAACAATGCTGATGGACCCAAGAACTTGTCTGGGTTCCACCAGAATGATGGGCATGAAGTTGAACAACATGCACAAAGAATACATTCGTACAAACCATCTAAATGTTCACGCTCTTCAGGAGACTGCAAACGCTCTTTAGGAGGCGCAGGCTGATTGTTGATTAGGAACGGATGGATTTTATTGTACTGATCGTAGAACTGATTCATATCTACAACCAAGTCTTTAATAACTGGAAGACCTGGAAGTGGACGAATTGTAATCACTTCTGGTAAGTCGTTTAGGTTCCAAAGACACGCTAAACCATTTTTACCATTGATGTTTACACCATCAGAACCACAAATACCTTCACGACATGAACGACGGAATGTTAATGATTCGTCTTGTACTTTTAATGCTAGAAGCGCATCAAGCAACATACGGTGCTTGTCAGTCAACTCTAGTTTAAAAGTTTGCATGTACGGAGCTGCATCCTTATCAGGATCGTAGCGGTAGATATTAAATGTACGAGTACCTCTACTCATCTTACTTCTCCCAATTAGAATGTACGTGGTTTAGGCGGAATAGCATCTACAGATAAAGGCTTGTAACGTACTGGTTTGTACTCAAGACGGTTATCTACAGAGAACCATAAAGTGTGTTTCATCCACTCATCATCACGACGACCGTATGGGTAGTCAGCATGATCAGGTGGTAATTCAAAATCTACCACTGTATGCGCACCACGACATTCTTTACGTGCAGCCGCAGAAATCAGTGTCGCTTTCGCAACTTCATACAGGTTTTCAACTTCTAGAGCTTCAACACGCGCTGTGTTAAATACTTTAGATTTGTCTTTCAAGTGAATGTTACGTACACGTGGTTCGATCGCAAGAATCTGTTTCACACCCTCTTCAAGAAGTGCAGATGTACGGAATACACCAGCGTGATCTTGAACGATGTCACGGATTGCATCTGCAACTTCTTGAGCATTTTCACCAGAAGTTGATTCATCAAGATGACGAACACGATTCAAAGTTTTTTCAAGAACAGTTGTAGGAAGCGGTGCATATTCATCACCGTGGTGTTTAGTTACATAGTCAACAATATGTTCACCAGCAGCTTTACCAAATACAACCAAGTCAAGCAATGAGTTTGTACCTAGACGGTTAGCACCGTGTACAGATACACATGAACATTCACCAATTGCATAGAAACCTTTCACTGGTTTAGTGAAATCACGGTCACCCGCATTGTGTGAGTACACACCAGTTTCTTTATTGTAGTTCGCAACCAAAGCTTCAGTTTCACGAGATACAGGAACAACCACTTGACCATGAATATTTGTAGGAATACCACCCATTTGGTAATGGATTGTAGGTACTACAGGAATTGGCTCTTTAGTGATGTCAACGTTCGCGAATTTCTTACCAATCTCAAATACAGATGGAAGACGTTTCATGATTGTTTCAGCACCAAGATGCGTCATATCAAGCAAGATGTAGTCTTTCTTAGGACCACAGCCACGACCTTCTTTAATTTCTTGGTCCATAGAACGTGATACAAAGTCACGAGGTGCCAAGTCTTTCAGTGTCGGAGCATAACGCTCCATGAAAGGCTCACCAGCATCGTTACGAAGGATCGCACCTTCACCACGACAACCTTCTGTCAACAATACGCCTGCGCCCGCAACACCTGTTGGGTGGAATTGCCAGAATTCCATATCTTGTAATGGAATACCTGCACGAGCTGCCATACCAAGACCGTCACCAGTATTAATATAAGCGTTAGTAGATGCACGGTAAACACGACCAGCACCACCAGTAGCGAACAATGTTGCTTTACCTTGGAATACTGCAATTTTACCTGTTTCTTGGTCAATTGCTGTCACACCAAGCACATCACCCTCTTCATTACGGATCAAATCAAGTGCGATCCATTCAACGAAGAATTGAGTACCCATTTTCACGTTGCTTTGATAAAGCGTATGAAGAAGAGCGTGACCTGTACGGTCGGCAGCAGCACATGCACGTGGAACAGGTTTTTCACCATAGTTCGCAGCATGACCACCAAACGGACGTTGGTAAATTGTACCGTCAGCGTTACGGTCAAATGGCATACCTAGGTGTTCAAGCTCATATACAACTTGAGGCGCTTCACGAGTCATAAACTCAATTGCGTCTTGGTCACCTAACCAGTCAGAACCTTTAACTGTATCGTAGAAGTGGTAGTGCCAGTTATCTTCTTGCATGTTACCAAGAGATGCACCAATACCACCCTGCGCTGCAACAGTGTGTGAACGAGTTGGGAATACTTTAGTCAGTACAGCAACTTTCAAACCAGCTTGAGCAAGTTGGTAAGAAGCACGCATACCTGAACCACCACCACCAACAATGACTGCATCGAAAGTTAGGTGTGGAATATTTGTGTAATCTTCTTTAGGGGTTATAGCGCCCATGATATTTTCCTATCAATTTGCCCAAAAAATCTGGATCGCCCAGATCGCGTATGCAAATACTGCAACAATCACTGCAGAAGTCAGCACTAAACGCAGACCGTTTGCTGAAGGACCCATTTGACGAGTAGTCACATAGTCAGTGAATACTTGCCACATACCAATCCAAGCATGCGCAACAAGAGATAAGACAGACAATAAAGATAAAATCTTCATTGGTGTTGTCATCATAAAGCCATACCATTGCTCAAAAGTGAATCCGCTATTGCAAAGGATCCAGCCCAGCACAACAATAGTATAAACAGCCAATACAACGGCACTTACACGTTGGATAAACCAATCGCGCGAACCTGATCCTGTTAAACCTGTAGCACTTTTCATTAGAGAACAATCCATACAAATGCTGCAACAATACCGATTGCAGACAAGATCAATGAAATAGTAGCTGCGATACGACCACTTTGAAGTTCTTCAGCAACGCCAAGATCTGCAAATAGATGCTTGATACCACCAATAAGGTGATAAATTAAGCCGGCTACAAATACCCATACGACAAAACGCACAATAAAGCTATCAAACACAGCTTGAACTTGCGCAAAACCTTCAGGTGAAGATAAAGATTTGTCTAAAATCCAAAGAAGGACCGGTACGAGTAAAAATACGATAACACCTGATAGACGGTGTAAAATTGATGCAATAGCCACAGGGGATTTTAAGTTTACGTCTAAAACTTGACCCATGGACAAATTGACAGGTCTGTTGCTTTTCACAGCGGGCATCCTGTAAGTAAAAACTCCATCCGGAGTTTGTTGGAATTAATTCGTAGGAAAGCTAGCATAGTCAGACATTACAATATAATAAACTCTGCAGCTGTCTGATCTTATAAACGACAGGGAATTATAAAACGTGAACTTTCAAAACACAAACGAAGACAATTAGGAATTTTGCAAAATATCCTTAAATAAGAATCATTAACAATAACTTTTCTAAAAACAAATACCTTATTTATCTAAGAAAATCATACTATGTTGTTGGTTTTAATCAGTTAAATGTAAATTTCACTTATTGTTTTTGTGTGTATATGGCGATTTAAACTTTTAGACTAAAGATGAACAAATCTAAATCTTTCTTTTCCCACTACATTTTAAAATCTTCCAGCACATTCGCCAAGCCATAATCATAAAAATAAATGTGCATCATTTTCTCAAATAATAAAACTCAAAGATCATGAAACGAAATAAGTACTTAGTCTGTGCATAAAAATCTTAGCAACAGCAAATCTGTTTAATAAAACGCCATTTTTTACCTTTCCAATGACAAAAATGCTCATTTATTGATCCTTTAAATGCGTTTAATTAACTATTTTTTAACCAAACGAACTTTTTTTTAAGTACGATTAAGTCGTTTTAATTATGAATAAGAAAACAGCAATTTAGAGCCACAGATGTGTGTAAGTTACGAAAATTATAATAATTTAATAAAATAGTGGTCTTGTAATTCATATTTGTTTCAGAGTTTTTAAGAATTAAAAATTGCTTACAATTAAGGCAATAGGCTTTTTTTAATCTGCACCTCCCCTGCAATTTGACTTATTATACTGCGTCGGCACTGTGATTTTACTCATTTTTTAAGCGGATGAATTGTGCTTCATTTCAATGAATGATCCTCAATTTATATCCATAAGTATAATTGACAAAATTTCAGTTCCCTCTAATCTTAGAGCAAATTTTTGATCCGTCTGATTCTCGCATTAAAAGATTAGTACTGAGTCAGATAAAACATTCACCAGGACAGGAGATCTATTGAATGTCTGAAGCAACTGGCAAAAAAGCCGTTTTACAGCTTGATGGCAAAGAAATTGACTTACCAATTTACAGTGGCACTCTAGGCCCAGATGTAATTGACGTTAAAGATGTGTTGGCCGCAGGTCACTTTACTTTTGATCCTGGTTTTGTCTCAACGGCTGCTTGTGAATCTAAAATCACTTTCATTGACGGCGGTAAAGGTGTTCTTCTACACCGTGGCTACCCAATCGACCAGCTTGCTACTAAAGCAGACTACTTAGAAACTTGCTACCTTCTTTTGAACGGCGAGCTTCCTACTGCTGAACAAAAACAAGAATTCGATGCTAAAGTTCGTAACCACACTATGGTTCACGATCAAGTTGGCCGTTTCTTCAATGGTTTCCGTCGTGACGCTCACCCTATGGCGATCATGTGTGGTGTTGTTGGTGCGCTTTCTGCGTTCTATCACAACGGTTTCGATGTTGAAAACATTGACCACCGCGAAATCACTGCTATTCGCTTAATCGCTAAAGTTCCTACTTTAGCTGCTTGGACTTACAAATACACAGTAGGCCAACCATTCGTTTACCCACGTAACGACTTAAGCTACGCAGAAAACTTCTTGTACATGATGTTTGCTACTCCTGCAGACCGTGATTACAAAGTTGACCCTATTCTTGCTAAAGCAATGGACCGTATCTTCACGCTTCATGCTGACCACGAACAAAACGCGTCTACTTCTACAGTACGTCTTGCTGGTTCTACTGGCGCTAACCCATACGCATGTATCGCTGCGGGTATCGCGGCTCTATGGGGACCTGCTCACGGCGGCGCGAACGAAGCTGTTCTTAAGATGCTTGATGAAATCGGCACTGTAGAAAACGTTGCTCCGTTCATGGAAAAAGTGAAAACTAAAGAAGTTAAACTTATGGGCTTCGGTCACCGAGTTTACAAAAACTTCGATCCACGTGCGAAAGTAATGAAAGAAACTTGTGACGAAGTGTTAACTGCACTTGGTATCAACGATCCACAACTTGCTTTGGCTATGGAACTTGAACGTATTGCGCTTTCTGACGAATACTTCATCAAACGTAACCTATACCCTAACGTAGACTTCTACTCAGGTATCATCCTTAAAGCGATTGGTATCCCAACAGAAATGTTTACCGTAATCTTCGCTCTTGCACGTACTGTTGGTTGGATCAGCCACTGGTTAGAAATGCATAGCGCACCTTACAAGATCGGTCGTCCTCGTCAGCTTTACACTGGCGAAACTCAACGCGATATCCAAGGTCGTTAATTCGAAAGAATTGTGCGAATCTAAAAACCGTCCCTTTGGGACGGTTTTTTTATGCGGTTAGATTTATTTTGCACTATTGAACAGACCCATCTGACTGAATTTTCCTGCTCAATCATTAGATAAAACGATGTCTCACAAGCTATAAAGTATGGTGTATATTGCTGAGTGTATTTTAAATCGTCATTTTCTAGAAAGTCTCACACTGTTTCATCAGATAGCGTCATAAAAAAAGCCTAATTCCACGTAGAAATTATGCTGTAAACAAAAGGCATTAATATTGATAATGCTTTATTTTTGCTTATTGAGTTAGGCAACTTTTAATAAACAATATTTTCTAAGCAACCGTCTCATAGTCTGCCAAGTCCATATGTTTAAGACGCAGCTTTAACTGTTTCAGTGACCACGGCCAAGCTGCAAAATTGCGCCCATTGGCATCTAAGTAATAACTCTTACAACCGCCACTATTAAAGACCGTAGTCTGTAAATGCGTCTGTACTTTTGCATTGTGATAGGCCAATACATTTGGCTTAATTTCAAGCCGTTGTATCTTCTCTTGTTTCATTTTTACCAAAGCATCAACGATATACCCAACCTGTGCTTCTGCAATCCCAATAAATGAGTCATAAACCAAAATATTTGGCCCAAGCACCAAGAAGGCATTAGGTACTTGCGCGATACTGGTACCCAAAAACGCTTCAGGAGAACTGTTTTTCCAAAGTTCTGACAACAACTCCCCTTTGGCATTTTTTACACGTTGCCCAATCGGTGGATGAGAAACCTCAAAACCTGTGCCCCAAATAATGACATCGACTTCATGACGTTCACCATTTGCAGCGATGACGGTATTTCCTTCTATTTCAACTAAACCATGTGGCACAAGTTCAACATTGGCTTGCTGCAAAGCAGGATAATAGTTATTGGCAAATAAAAGACGCTTACAACCAATAGAAAAGTTTGGTGTTACTTTTTCACGTAATTCAGTATCTTGAATCTGTGTTTTTAACAACTGACGACCCAAATAATTCACAGGCTCTAACAGTGAAGGATTACGCAGCCCTAAATTAATACCATTTAATATACCGGCCACACTTTTGCGCCAAGTTTCTTGAACAGTCGGAAAACGGGTAATGATGCCTTTCGCACGGTCATTCAGTGGTAAATCTGCTTTTGGTAATACCCATGGCGCAGTCCGTTGAAACACCACCACATTTTTGGCAATAGGTTGAATCTGAGGAATAAACTGAATCGCAGATGCCCCCGTACCAATCACGGCAATACGTTTATCTTTTAAATCATAGGCATGGTTCCATCGCGCAGAATGGAACATTTCACCTTCAAAGCTTTCAATACCTTTATTTTTTGGAATTTGCGGTTCAGTAATCGGCCCAGTGGAAAAAATCACAGTTCTTGCCGCATACTTACCTTTGCTCGTCTCCAATTGCCATTGCTTTAATTGCTCATTCCATTCCGCTGCCATTAATTCACAGTTGAACTGAATGTTACGATAAAGCCCATGCTGCTCTGCCACATCCTCTAAGTAGTTCAGAATCTCAGGTTGCTTGGCAAATAAATGACTCCATTTATGACTCGGAGCAAAGGAAAAAGAATACAAAGCCGAAGGAACATCACATCCACAACCTGGATAGGTGTTGTCGCGCCATGTACCTCCCACGCAATTGGCTTTTTCTAAAACCACATACTCTGTATAACCCCGTTTATTCATTTGATGAGCAGCAGCTAAACCTGATATCCCAGCACCAATTACAATAGTATCGTAGACACGCACTTGATTTTCTACGCTTGGTTTTTCTAGGCTAGGCTCTGACTCTGATTGATCTTGTACTGCTTTTTTTGCTTTGGCAGAAGACGTTACAGGACGACGTGCATTAGTATGTGCTGTGGGCTTTTTAGTTTGAGTTTTCTCTTGATCTAATGCGTTTACATCTTCGTCATGTAATTGTGTCGGCATGTTCATGCTTTTGCTCCCGACTTTTTAATATAGTTGTTAAATATGGGATAACCCACCCCCAATAAACGGGTATAGGTTTGCGGGGATAAACGCTTTAACCACCAAAATAATTTGGCATCAGGTTGCGGAATGGTGTACAACTTCCCTGCATCTAAATTATTCAATGTCAAATTGACTACATCGTGACTCGTCGTAAATGCATGATTCATCAGCAGTTGATCAGCCAAGCCTGAATATCGATTGGGCAAGCGTCCATTTTTCATGATATTGGTCGGCACCAAAGTTGGGCATAGTACATTCAGACGGATATTTGCCGATCTGAGCTCTGCCGATAAAGTTTCAGACAATGCCAACACACTCGACTTCGTCACGTTATATGCTGTCATTTCTGGTGCAGCGGTATATGCCGCAGCAGAAGCAACATTAATAATCGCGCCCCCCTGCTTATTTTGTTTCAACTTGGGTACAAAATAATGGCAGCCATGCACCACACCCCACAAATTGACATGCATGCACCACTGCCAGTCGTCTAAACTCAGTTCATCAAATTTACCACCCAGCCCGACGCCTGCATTGTTGATCACCAAAGTCACAGCATGTCCCATCAACTGCTCGGCTTGCTCTGACAGCGCTTTAACTTCTTCAGCCTTACCTACATCACACTGCACTGCATAAGCATTTGATGAGGTCATGGATTGAATTTGATCCACCGTTTCCTGTGCTGCCTCTAAATGAATATCGGCACAG
Organism: Acinetobacter sp. YH16042; assembly: GCF_013417245.1. Taxonomy (NCBI): domain Bacteria; kingdom Pseudomonadati; phylum Pseudomonadota; class Gammaproteobacteria; order Moraxellales; family Moraxellaceae; genus Acinetobacter; species Acinetobacter sp. YH16042. The sequence continues at coordinate 50,004 of NZ_VPEJ01000008.1, read as the reverse complement.
ACCACTGTTCCGCCACGACGTGCTAGCTCTAAAGCAAAGCTTCGTCCAATACCACTGCCTGCACCTGTGACCACCGCATAAGCGTTTTCACTTGGCTTGTTCTTTTTTCCAAATAGACCCATGGTTTTGTCCTTTTATCGTTTTAATGCTGGGGTAAATTCTTTGACAAAATAAGGTGTTAACACGCCATCAACAGGGTTCAACAAACGCTTTTTGTAATATTCAAGAAATGCAGAAGTGTCATGATCATTCGGATGAAAACTTGGTCGTAAATAATCAAAAATATGCCCGAGGCTGCTGCCATAGACACCATCTTTTAGACCAAAAATCAGCTGGAAACTGCGCGGAACATCCTTCCAGTAACTTAGGCTAATCAAGTTCGATGGCTTTCTGTAGAAAGGGACAATCGAAGCACCAATTGAAATCAAACCCAAAATGGTAATTAATGCAGGGAAAAAACCGGCAATACGTAAAGCATAATTACCTGATAATTCTTGATAGACATCATAGGCAATGTCTTTGTGTTCAGACTCTTCCAACATATGCCACATCCAAATAGCGCGCTGCTTTTCATCTATTGAATTAAAAAAGATTTCTTCATGATTCATCATGTATTCCGCAAGCACTGCGGTGAAATGCTCAATTGCTGCCATTAAGGATAACTTTATTGGCTGTGGCATACGTTCAAAACCATAGGCAAAGACGTAGTGTTCTAACTTTCTAAAAAATTGCACAGGCAGATTTCTTGCGCGATATGCTTCATTCATTTCTTCATGCATACGTGAATGAATGGCCTCTTGCCCAATCAACGACGTGACACGTTGTCTTAATACAGGATCTTGAATAAAGTCGCGATGATATCGAGCAGTATCAATCACCAAATCTTTGCCACGGGTTAAGAAAATAGATAAAGATGCAAAATAGGCACTGGCCAATTCTGCATTCATATAAAATTTTGGATCAATTTTTTCTGGCTCGAAATCAAATTTCATATGACGAATAGGAACAACGGCAGACTGTTTTGTTGGGTCAAAGACAGGGCCTGCAAATACGCGTGCTAAAGTTTTTTTTATCGGTTGAAAAGCGCTCATGATTTTGCTCTCAATTTGGGTGTTTCCCCTTCATTGACTTCATGTCGATTGAAGTAAAAACACATAGATTGAGGATCAAATTAAGTGAGATAGATCACTAGACCATTAGCAAAACCGACCTCTCGATTTGCAAAAATGCTCAAATATTTTCTTTGTCAGACAATCTTTAAAACATCAGTGCTGTATGGCTCAAAAGCTTGTCATTAAAGGTCATGGCGTATTTTTTGTGAGGGACGATTATTAGATTTTTTGCACTTTGCCAGTCGCAGATTGATAGACCCATTGATGATCAAACAGGCTGTCGTCTAAATGATCCAGTTTAAAATTACCGATCGCCACAGCATAGAATCCATTGCCCTGCTGCTTAACATGTGTGATCTCTTGCATGAGTTCTTCAGTCAGTTGACCCATAATAAAGTCGGAAATCACCACCACATCAGCATGTACAAAATTCGGTTGTTTCAGCATGTCCACGGCATGATTCATCGCAGGGATAATATCTGTTCCCCCATGAAATGACTGCCCTAAAAAGTGAATGACATCATCCAAAGCACTATTATGCTGTAAATTCAGCGCAGTTAAATTGGTCGAGAAATTCACCAAATACATCGCTCGCTTTTCTTTTAGCGCTCGAATCGATAAATATAGACAAATCGCTTTGGAAATCAGTTCAGGTTGTCCATTCATTGAGCCACTGGTATCTAAGCATACAATCATCGGGCCTTTTTGTCCGACTCGACGCTGCGTATGGCGTTGGTCTTCGATCACCCGTCCCTGTTGCTGACCTTCTCGATTAAAACTCATCAGATTAGATTCTAAATATTTCAAATCAAATAAAACTTGCAAGTCTGGATCGGCTAACAGCGCCAACTCGCTAGGTAAAGCCATACTGAGTTCTTGTGCCAATTTAATTCCAGTAATTTCCTCTTGCGCCATCGGGGTGTGAATAAGCTGCTGTGGCTCTTGTTCTAACTGAGCAGAAATCCGCTTACGTGGTATATTCGGCTGTGCGCTTCCGATCATTTGACATAAACGTTTAAGCGCCCGATCTTGCTCGAGATAATTCGCCCATTGCTCAAAGTTCTGTACATCATGCTCAGTTAATTGCCCTTTGGAATAGTCCAGAAAAATCCCTGTTTCAAACCCGACACTGTCATGGTGCTTGACCATTTTCGACAATGTCGCGAGAAAATCTTTGATTTCATCTAAAAAGGCATCGCGTTGTAAACGGAGCTGTTCAAACTCCCAATGTGCAATGGCTTCGGTCAATTTGCGCTGCCATTTACCTTTGAATAGCTCAATGTGTAATTGACGCTGCTGCTCGGTCAGCAACGACTGTTGGCTCTGTTGCCACATTTCAGTGAATTCTGGAATCCCCAAGGTTTGCATAAAGGCGGCATATTCAGTGTGGAATTGAACAAAATCACCCTGCTCCCAATGCTTTAACGCAAGCCAATGTTCCAATTGCTGCTGCACCACTGCATAGGGATGCTGCTGATCTAAACTCGATTTTGCCTGAAAGGCCCATTCCTGAATTTTTTGATCGAGCTTTTTTGCCACTTTATGATCATCCAACCAATGTTTTAAGCTGGATTGTTTTAATTCATCATAAAGCTGCGAACTTAATTCATCGAGTGCCGATTGGGTTTGGTGTCTTGTCGGTTTTAATTGCGACATAACTGTTCCAGACGCTCACAATCTTGCAACTGCAACTGATATCGTGCCAATTGCTGCTCAATAGATTGAATCAAATGTTCAATATCCTGTTCAGTGACAAAGACCGATTTAAACTGATGTTTTTGACTGTTAAATCGTTCCGTTAACAGTTCCAATTCTGTTTGAAACTGTGCTTTGAGCTGTTGAACTTCGTGTAACAGCTCATATTGGCTTTGTGCTGAAAGAGAGCTGCGTGGACTACCTTTGGTATGTTTTATATACGGCGTCACCACTTCTTCTAAGCCGTAATAGCCACCTTTTAACGTACACACTCTTGAACCATTAAAATTACATACGATGCCACGCACTTCTTCACCGGTATCATCTAAGGCAAAGAAGTCCTTTTTCGTATCCATTTTATCCAGTTCGAGATACAACAGTTTATCTTTATAGTGTCGATCTAGATTGGTCACTGCACGCAAGTAATCAGTGCCATGAATTAAATAACTCTCATACACATCATCGGTATAATAAAAATGATTGAGCACCCGCTGTTCAAGTGCATCCTTCTCTGCCACATGTTGTTCGAATTGCAAACCGTAATTTAAGCCATTTTCAGCCAATACTTCATCTATCTGCTGCGAAACAAAAGCAATGTCTTCAGGCTGATTCCATAAGCAATGTTTTAAAATTAATAGATCACTCAAAATCACTGATGGACGATCATTTAAAAATGCACAGGCTTTGACTAAATAAGCCACACGTTGCCAACGACGGTCAGAGACATAGACCACGTGATCTTCAAAGTTATGGTTGAGTCGAGTTTTAAGTTGATCAAACAGATTTAAAATCGAAGCGGGTAATTCCACCTGATATATCTGTTCCCGCCAATCTTGCAACTCGGCTTTTTTTATTTTTAAGGTCGCATCGACTTCAACACTGACTTGACTCGGCTTGGCCTGTAATAGTGCATGAAAGTTTTCTGCAACAGCAATCGGCGGCACTTCTAAGCGCAAAATAAAACGATCATACAAGGCATCTAGACCTTGATTTGGTTCGGGAATTTCATTCGATGCACTGACCAAAACATTCAATGGAACTTTTTGGACAATGTCACCATTTTTAAAACTCCGCTCATTCACCAAGGTCAGTAAAGTATTTAAAATCGCAGGGCTGGCTTTCCAAATTTCATCTAAAAATGCAAAATCTGCCCGTGGTAAATAATGTTCTGTTTTACGAATATATTGATCTTCTTTTAAGGCTTTGATCGATACCGGTCCAAAAATTTCTTCCGGTGTACTGAAACGATTCATCAAGTATTCAAAATAGTCATGGACTTCAAAAGCAGACGCGATTCGACGCGAAATCAAACTTTTTGCTGTGCCGGGCAAACCATATAAAAAGGTATTCATGCCCGCAACACCAGCCAGCAAACTCAATGCAATAATCTGCTCGCGTTCATACATATTTTTGCTGATTTCAGAAATTAAAGTATTGATCCGTGCTTGCATCTGACTATCTGTTTGACCGAAAACTAAATTGTAACGCCCTAACCGATTTTTCGCTGTAGCAGATGCAAAAATATCGCTCTTTAAATACAGCGCAACAGCGTGATATTGTATTTTCAGGTTATAGTAAAACTGCACATCCCTTTAGAGCTTTAGACACCTTTCATCATGTTGCCTTTCTTTCACACGCTCATCCGACTATTAAAACTTGAAGGTTTTAAATATCGATCTCTCACGGCAGGTGAAATATCCATGTGTCGGAGTGTGTTTGGGGATTTGATTCAATATGAGCAAGTGAAAGTGATGAATCACCCTTTTTTGCCTTGGCAATCGGCGCATGTGGTCATGGCGCCTCAGGGGTATATCCATGCACGAAATTTACTGTTTAAAGCGGACTATGCCAAAGCGTCTTTAGGATATCGTGCCCTGTTTATTCATGAGATGGCCCATGTTTATCAATACCAGCAGCAGATCAATGTTTTGGGTCGAGGCGCTGTGTTACAGATGGCGTATTTCTTCAGTTTTAAAAAATATAATCCTTACCGCTATACCCTCAAACCACACAAGGCATTTTTTGACTACAACATTGAGCAACAAGGTGACATTGCTCGTGACATCTATTTAAAGCGAATTAAAAATATTATTTTATATCCAGAACTTGTTCATCAAATTGAGCTGTAAAGCGTCAATGCTCTTTGACGAATATTTATAGATAAATTGAATATCGCCAGATCATTCTATTTCACGCTATTGCTCGACCATTGACGCTATTTTAAGTACAAAAAAACAGCATTAATATTTACTTTATGGCACATAAGCTCAGCTAGGCTTTTAAAAGCTATGAATACCTCTAGTATCTCGCTTAAATTCAGATAAAATAGGTTCACCTTATTTTTTTGCTTTGCATCAAAACAAGTGAATTATCATACGATGATGGTGTTTTGTTTTCGCCTTTCGGCAGTATTTTTCGTATCTAAATACACTCGCTGAATAATCACAATAATACAAATCAGTGTGTTAAGTGTATTCACCTATAGGAATAGGATTTAGTTGGAATGAATAGTTTTAAAATTGCACTTGCTCAGTTCTCTCCGCATATTGGTAACCTAGAATCAAACGCAGCAAAAATGCTTCAACAAGCCAATGCTGCAAAAGAACAGAATGCAGATATTATTGTTTTTCCGGAACTTTCTACAGTTGGTTATCCTGCTGAAGATTTATTATTACGTCCAAGTTTAAATAAACGTACACAGCAAGCTTTTGAACAATTAGCGAGCATTAAGGACATCGTTTTAGTCTTTGGTTTTGTGAATCAAACTGAAGATGGTCAGCGCTATAACTCTGCTGCTGTCATGAAAAATGGTCAAGTTCTCGGGATTTACAATAAACAAAATCTTCCAAACTATAGCGTTTTTGATGAAAGACGTTATTTCAGTGAGGGTCATCAACACCTTGTCTTTGAATATTTAGGTCATAAGTTTGGTGTGTTGATTTGCGAAGATGTTTGGGCATTACCAACTGTTCAACAGCTTGCTCAGTTAAATGTTGAAACCGCTTTGGTGTTGAATGCTTCACCTTATGAAGTTGGTAAACCACAGCATCGCATTGAAACCATGGCTGCATTGACCAAACAATTGAACATCAATCTGGTTTACTGCAACCAAGTGGGCGGTCAAGACGACCTTGTCTTTGATGGCACAAGCTTTGTGATGAACAATTCAGGTGAAGTTGCGTTGCAAGCACCAAGTTTTGTTGAAGATCTATATATCGCAGAATACGATGCTGAACAAAAAGCCTTTAAAACAGGTGCAATCACGCCTGTATTAAATACCATGGCTGAAATCTACCAAAGCCTTGTAATCGCAACCCGTGACTACGTACAACGTTCAGGCTTCCCTGGCGTGATTTTAGGTCTATCTGGTGGTATTGACTCAGCATTAACTTTAGCGATTGCTGCCGATGCGATTGGCGCCGATAAAGTTCAAGCGGTCATGATGCCATATACCTATACCGCGCAAATCAGCGTTGAAGATGCTGCTGAACAAGCCAAGAATATGGGCGTAACTTTTGGTATTGCCGAAATCAATCCAATTGTGAATGGCTTTATGCAAACCTTATTCCCTTTCTTTGGCGATGCACCGACTGATGCGACTGAAGAAAACCTACAAGCGCGTTCTCGTGGTACGTTGCTAATGGCCTTATCGAACAAGTTCGGTAATCTTGTACTTTCTACAGGGAACAAGTCTGAATTGTCTGTTGGTTACTGTACATTGTACGGTGACATGGTCGGTGGCTTTGCAGTTCTTAAAGACGTTTATAAAACGATTGTATTTGAACTAGCAAAATACCGTAACAGCATTTCAGAAACACCAGTGATCCCTGAACGTGTAATTACTCGTCCACCTTCTGCGGAACTTCGTCCAGATCAGAAAGACCAAGACTCATTACCTGAATACGAAGTATTGGATGCCATCTTATATGCGTATATCGAAGAAGACATGAGCCAAGATGACATCATTGCCAAAGGTTTTGATGCTGAAGTCGTGAAAAAAGTCATCCGTTTGGTTGATCTAAACGAATACAAACGTCGCCAAGGCGCGATCGGTCCACGTATTAGCTCACGTGCATTTAGCCGTGAACGACGCTACCCAATCGTTAATGGTTGGAAACCGGGTATCTAATTACTCAATTCAAATCAAAAAAGCCCAGTTCTATAACTGGGCTTTTTTATAGGCGCAAAAAACACAGCAGTAAATATAAAAAGTAATTGAGATGTGTATTTCAAAAGTTAGGACATCAATTCATAACATCAAAGATTTGAGTTCTCTTTTATTTCTACATTAACATCGTGAACAGATCATTTTATTAGTGCTGTAATTATTTCAATCTATTTGACTTTTTCTAGGCACAAAAAAAGAGACCAAGCTGAGAGCTTGGTCTATAAAAATGGTGGCTATGACGAGACTTGAACTTGTGACCCCCGCATTATGAGTGCGGTGCTCTAACCAACTGAGCTACATAGCCGTAAACTGTGGTGGCATTATCTAGATTTCACACATTATCGTCAAGCATTTTTGTTTGCAATTGTTCAGAGTTTAAACAAGCAAAGTTCAAGATGTTACTATTTAAGCAAATTATGCTATTTTTAGCCCTATTTACTATATTTTTTGATTAAAAATTAGAGTTTTATCATGCAATTCAATTCGATAAAAAAAGCCTGTCTGACCCTCAGCCTTGCCGTCATGACCTTAACGGGCTGCCAAATCGTCTCACCTATTTTTGTTGACTATAATGGTGTGCGACGTGATGTGGCGACTTGGATTAATAAACAGCCTTTACTGAGCATGCAACAAAAGCGCAGCATGGCTCAACTTAGCCGAGCACAGCAGCCTATCATTCGTCTCGACTTCAATGATCAGGAGAAATTAGTCAGTGTTGCTCGCGCCAATGAAGCTGCAATGTATTGTGCCAATCAGCATTTATCAGCACGACAGATTCAACGCCTGCAAAAACAGATCTTCCCTGAAGATGCGTTGCATAAATTAAGCTTGCTTGAGCAACAAACGTTGCATATTACCCTGACAGAGCAAGAAAAACAGTGTGATTGAAACCAAGTCAACTGATGGATGAATTATCTAGGCTCAATTTTTTCAGCACCAAATTGTCTTACAATCTAGACATAGCTGCTTACATTATTGAGCATTTTTGCTATCGCTAAGCATGGTGAAAACAAGTCCATATTTTTGCAATATTTTTATTACTAATTTCGCAATATCCTTATGAATTTACTTGGTTTTATTCCTAAATAAAAAAGCGTATGATGAAACTATGATCAATGTAAGTAGCGCTTTTTTTCAGGTTTTTCCATCCAAATTCAATTGATCAGATAAGGAGAAATAAGATGGCTTTAAATAATATTTTAGTTCCAGTGGACGGTTCAGAAACTTCTTATGCTGCGGTGGCTAAAGCTGTCGAGTTTGCAAAAACTTTTGGCAGTAAAATTACTGTGGTTCAAGTACTGACGCTCGATCCATATATTGCTGCAGAGTATATTTCAGCAGCGCAAACCAATGATTTAATTGAACGTGCTCGTGCATCGATTTTAAATACACTTGAAGAAGCAAAAGCGAAATTTTCAACTGAAGGTGTCACTGTTGAAACTCGCTTACTTGAAGGTCAAGTGGTGCATACTGAACTGGTTAAAGCTGCAGAAGAAACACATGCGGACTTGATTATTATTGGTTCACATGGCCGTACAGGGATCAAAAAATTCTTCTTGGGCAGCGTAGCTCAAAGCGTACTAGGTGCTTCAGACATTCCTGTTTTGGTTGTACGCAAATAAGCCATTAGATTTATAGCGTGAAATAAAAAGCCTTCTGATCCTAGAGGGCTTTTTATTGACTACTTCATCAATTATAAAATTATAATTCTATGTTTAAGGCAAGGATTTTTTAGGGTAACCATTGATATTGTTTCAATGAGATGCGTCCATTCACCACAAAGACATTTTCAGCTGCCAATTTCAATTGCTGGATATTTTCACCTTTTTCATTGCAACGCTGCGTGCTGATTTTTCCCTGAGCATTCACCACCCGATGCCATGGGATCGTTGATGTTGTATCTAGATGCTTTAGTACATAGCCAACCAGTCGTGCATGTTTCGGTAAACCCGCTAATTTGGCAATTTGTCCGTAAGTGGCAATCTTCGCCTGCGGTATCAATTGAATGACCGACAAAATTTGCGTTGCCAATTCATCACTCTGCTTCATCTGATCTCCTTTGAGCCGCATAAAAAAGAGAACCCGAAGGTTCTCTTTGATTAATACTTAATTTTGACAGATTAGTACAGTAATTGGTTGTGATCGATTAGATCTTGTAAAGTCACATCGGTATTTTTCAAAGTGAGTAATTCAACTTTATCGACACATTTGGGCTATGACAACCATTTGTATAAATATCGCCCCTTGGTAGAGAGCGCATTTATGCAATTAAAAACATGGCGAGATATCGTATTTCTTATGCAAAAAGACAGCGTCATTTAAAGCAGAACTTCAAATAAACTTTATCATGATGTGACTAAAAGCTTCATGACGGCACACCTTACACGTCGGACTGTCTTTAAGAATTCATTTCTTCCCAAAGCCACAGTTTTTTGTCTTTTCATGGTTTCGCATTTTTTCTTTGAGGAATGACTAGAGTGCTTATAAATCTGAAATGATATGCCTACAGCATTTTGTGTCATATGCGCCATCGGTATAGCTAGAATTCATTGGCTCACTAGGTGAAATTTATGCAAGTAAGTTTTCTAGTACTTATGAACTGCTGACATTGTTGTCATGAGCTGAATTGTCCATGTTTGCAATGTTTTCAGCATCTATACCAATACGAAGTTTACGCCATTGTCGTCGACCTTCAGACTGATGTTTATTAGGTTTCGATTCACCTTCAGCTAATAACTTCAAACCTATAGAGTCAACAAGTAGATGTAGTCCATCAGAACTTTTTTGATAGCTAATCGCAATATCAATATGTTTTTATCTCCTGCTGAATGACCAGTCATAATTTCCCACATTTTGCTGTTTCATGATGGAACACAGCTAGAAATAAAAAAAGGAAATGCTCAAGCATTTCCTTTTTTTAAATCGAACAAAGCAATTTAGAAGTTTTCGGGATTTTCTAATCGACGAACTTCTTGCACTTTCTCTGGATTATGTACAGCAGCAACACCATCATCCGCTTTGGTATCTATTAATGCTTCTGGGTTATATACCGTGATGGTTTCATTACCATGTATATCTTCGCCCACGATATATTGGAAACCCTTTTTATTCATTTTATGGCACATTCTTTGATACCAACCTTTGAAACCTTTGGTTTCTTCATTCGGGTTGTAATAAAAAGCATTCATCACAGCGGGTAAACCTAGGCCACACACGAGGCCCGACATTAAGACTGCAATAAATGTATATCCAATCAAAATACTGCTGTATTCACTGAGTTCAGGAATATTGGCAACAGCAAGGATTAAGGCCAATGAAATACCGCCACGAACCCCACCCCACGATAAGATGGCAAGGCTACCGTTGTAACTTTTTTTGCGGAAACTCGGGAAAAATGCGAAGGATAAATAGTTTGCTGCAAAGCGCGATGCATGCAAAATAATAAACGCCACCATACCGCCTAAAATCAAACTGATACTTAAATCTAAGATAAATAACTCAAGACCGATCAGGGTAAATAAGAAGGAATTGATGATCCCTTCCACGGTATGCCAGAAATGATTGACTTCCCGAATTTCACGATCTTGAAGGATTTCTTTCCATTTATTCCCAACAATCAAACCACCAATAACGCATGCAATTGGTGCTGATGCATGTGCGAATAAAGCGACTAGATAAGAACCACTTGCCAACAATGCAGTGGTTAAAATCAAGGATTCCATCTCATGTTTACCACGGAGTAAACGTAATATTCCTAAACCAAATGCCCAACCAATGATGACTGCGACAACAATTTCATATAATAGCGTTTCAAGCGTACCAATGACGGTAAAATGTTCACCTTGCAAGACATTGAGTAAAGTCATAAACACGGCAATACACATGGCATCATTAAAGAGCTCTCCTTCTAATTTCACCATCAAATGATGTGGCGCACGCACCGAACTTAGTACACCTTTAACCCCAATCGGGTCAGTCGCACCTAAAGCAGCACCTAATAACAACAACACTAATAAATCAACATGATGACCAATTAAGAACTGATAACCATACAGAGCAACACCAAAGAACACCGCACAAAGCACCAAGGCTATACTGGCCAAAATACTGATCGGCTTCCAATGCAAACGTAAATCTGAAACTTTAAATTTCAAGGCAGAAGAGGTCAAAATAAAACAAATCACGCCATTAATTAAAAAGTCATAAAAGTCAATATGACGAACGGCTTCTTCGATATTGTGCAAATTAATCGTCACAAATTGATTGCCATTGAGTAAACTCGCACCCCATTGCAAAATAAAGACAAAAATTGCAGAAACAATGGGAACACCTATGGCTTGTGGAAAACCCAAGATACGTTTATTAAAAATCGTGGTTGCAATCGAAAGTGCAAAAATAACGGTAAAAACCTGTAGAAAAAAATAATTTCCCATTTCGTTCCCAATTTTGGTGCTCTGTCGCCTACAGAGTGAGATATAGGTATTTTAAAAATAAATACTAAATTATTTGGTATTTAAAAATAAAATATTTTAACGAATTTTATCTAAATACCGTGTATAAATTCAGTTTTTTTCACATCTTTTATCAAGATCATTTAACATAGCAAGCCTGCATAGATTTTATGCATTTTCATCATCTACATGATTTCTCCTATGCATCAGACTATTAAAACTGTTTTTCGACTCTTTTTTGCTGCTGTGATTTTTATCATTACTGCGGCCCTGATCCTCACTTGCTATAGTAAGACACAGGAAATTTTACGTGCTGAGCACTATTTTAGTCAGGCAAAAACGATCTCACTGGATTCAACACCCAAAGAACAATTGGTTTTGGTCTCCAATAATGAATCACCCGATCGTGCGATATTTATCATGCTGGCGAATAATGGTTATCTTGCCAAACTGAATTGTGAAAACTATGCACAAGATATTTGTCTCGATGAATTCAATCAGCAACACACCCGACAAATTCAACACCTCGATTTACTAAAAATCGGACAATTTCAATATATCCAAAATGTGAGTTTCACCAATAGCCGTACTGGACAAAAACAACAATTACGCTATAGCGATGCCCAATTAAAACAGTTCTATCAAAACGATATTTCAGGCCTTAAATATACTGTTTTTGGCGTGGCTTTATTTGCATTTGCCGCCTTGTATGTGAGCTATCGTATTGTTCGAAACTTTAGATCATTTCTCAACAAATAAGTTTCAATCTATTTTTCAATGAAAAAAAGAGGATGTTTGCATCCCCTTTTTTTTGTTTTAAATGGCTTGATTAAAGGTATCGCAGCTATTGATATTGCCTGATTTTAATCCAGTCTGGAACCATTTCATACGTTGTTCGCTGGTGCCGTGCGTGAAACTGTCTGGTACCATTTGCCCAGTTGCACTTTTCTGTAAATAGTCATCACCAATCTTATGCGCAGCGTCCATCGCTTCTTCTACATCGCCCTGCTCTAAAAATTGGGTACGCTGTTGATTATGATGCGCCCAAATACCCGCAAAGCAGTCTGCTTGTAGTTCTTGCATAACCGAATAACGATTACCTTCAGCTTTAGACGCTTGCGCACGGGCCTGCTGAACTTGCTGAGAAATGCCCAAAATCGTTTGGATATGATGTCCAACTTCATGGGCAACCACATAGGCTTGCGCAAAATCACCCGCCTGATCTTGACGACTCAATTCAGTTTGATTTTGTTCACCCGTAATGCCCATTTGCGTACGCATATCTTTAAAGAATGTAGTATCAATATAGACCTTTTGATCTGCTGGGCAATAAAACGGCCCCATTGCAGCTTGTGCTGTACCACAACCCGAGTTGACCACACCATTAAACATAACCAACTTAGGCGGTTTATACTGGGCATTTAACTGTTCTTGGAAGACTTTAGTCCATGTATCTTCCGTATCAGCCAAAACCGTTCCAACAAAATCCATCGCTTCTTGTTGTTCAGGTGTTGGATTATCCAGACCTTTGACTTCAGCCGTTTGACCCTGTGAAGTCACTTGTTTGGTCGCCTGATATGCTTGCTGCGGGTCTACACCAAAAAACTTCCACGCAACAAATGCCACAACCAAACCGAGAATACTGATCCCACCCGCTTTTGCACCGCCACCACCGCGACGGTCTTCTACGTTTGAACTAACTCTTCGACCTTTCCAGCGCATAGCGACCATCCTTTTATAAAATAGTTGATATCCGTGCGTTTACAGATTAATCCTTTTGCGACTTTGGCCATACTTTTTGAATTAAAGATACGACGCACAACACGATTAAACCTGCAATAAAACCTGTCACTAAATTGATTAAAGTCGGTGTTAATGCACCCACAATACTGCCAACTGTAGGAATATGTTCTGCATAATCTACAGAGCCTTCAATAAAATGGTGTAGTAAAGGCACACCATGGGTAATGATGCCACCACCCACTAAAAACATGGCAATGGTACCGACAATGGTCAATGTCTTCATCAACTTAGGTGCAAATGCTAACAAACCTTGTCCAACGATCTTTTTAAATTGTGATGCTTGTTGAGTGAGATAAAGCCCTAAGTCATCAATTTTGACAATCATCGCGACAAAACCATAGACACCAACGGTCATTAATATTGCAATCACCGAAAGTACCATGACCTTGGTCCCAAATGCCGCAGTTGCAACCGTACCCAATGAAATCACCACAATTTCAGCAGATAAAATAAAATCGGTCCGGATGGCGCCTTTGACTTTTTCTTTCTCAAAAGTCACCAAATCCGTTTCAATATGAGTCATCTCTTCACGAGCAACTTCTTCTGTTTTGGCTTTTTTATGATGCAAACTATGCAGAACTTTTTCCACACCTTCATAACATAAGAACAAACCACCAATCATCAATAGTGGTGTAATCAGCCAAGGTGCAACCACACTGATCAATAAAGCAGCCGGAACCAAAATTAATTTATTAATAAAAGAACCTTTGGCCACAGACCAAACAACTGGAAGTTCACGATCTGAACGGACACCACTGACTTGTTGCGCATTCAGTGCTAAATCATCCCCAAGGACACCCGCTGTTTTTTTGGCTGCCATCTTACTCATAACAGCAACGTCATCCAGCACAGTTGCAATATCATCAAGTAAGATTAATAAGCTATTCGCCATTATTTTTATCCTTTAGGCATTTTTTAATATTCTAATTCTATTTAACGCTAAAATTGTATTTAGTTTTTTAATAATTAACAAAATATTCACCCATTTTTCAGTCAATTGTGCTGTGTCAGTAACAATCAAAAATAGAATGCCGTACAATGGGGACATTCTTTGAAAATCAGCCGTAGCTTTGACTACCACTTTGGAACAGATAATGAGTACTCAAGATAATCGTCCAGTGATTTTGACTGGCGACCGTCCGACTGGACAATTACATTTAGGTCATTTTGTAGGTTCTTTACGTTCACGTGTAGGTTTACAAGATTCGCATCATCAACATCTTCTTTTAGCTGATGCTCAAGCCTTAACTGATAATGCCGATAACTTCGAAAAAGTTCGTCGCAATATTATTGAAGTCGCAACCGATTATCTTGCTGTAGGAATTGACCCAACCAAAACCACGATTTGCGTTCAATCATGCTTACCAGCATTAAATGAATTGACCATGTTGTATTTGAACTTTGTGACGGTGTCTCGCTTAGAGCGTAATCCAACCATCAAATCTGAAATTCAAATGCGTGGATTTGAGCGTGACATTCCTGCAGGTTTCTTATGCTATCCAGTAGCTCAAGCTGCCGATATTACAGCGTTTAAAGCATCTGTCGTTCCTGTCGGCGAAGACCAAATTCCAATGATTGAACAAACCAACGAAATTGTTCGTCGTTTAAACCGTCAAATTGGTCGTGACGTACTTCCTGAATGTAAAGCTTTACTCTCCAATGTAGGTCGTTTACCTGGTTTTGATGGTAAAGCAAAAATGTCTAAATCTTTGGGCAATACCATTGTGCTTGACGCGACTGATAAAGATATCAAGAAAGCTGTTAATGCAATGTATACTGATCCAAATCATTTACGTATTGAAGATCCAGGTCAAGTTGAAGGTAACGTGGTCTTTACTTACCTTGATGCATTCGACCCTGATAAAGACGCTGTTGCAGAACTGAAAGAACACTATCGTCGTGGTGGCCTAGGCGATGGTACTGTAAAAAAACGTCTTGAAGGTGTGCTAAAAGAGCTGATCGGCCCGATCCGTGAACGCCGTTTAGAATTGCAAAAAGATCCTGACTACATCATGGATATTTTAAAAACCGGCACCGATAAATGCCGTGATATTACCCAACAAACGTTGGATGAGATTAAATCTGGACTGGGTGTATTCCACTTCTAAATTTAAAAAATTCCATAAAATTAAGCCTTTCCAATGTGAAAGGCTTTTTTATAGGCACTTTTTGTGAAAGTATTCACAAAATCTCCTTAGTTTTAACGTTAGGTAACATCACTTAACGTGAACACCAATGAAATGACTGAACGTTCACTCTATTATCTATTTATGTTTTAGGAATACCTAAATTCATAACATTTCTCCTTTACCGAACCTGTGGAAACAGATTCGTTGTTATACGCAATGAACACCCCAATCATTGCGTATTTTTTTGTCTGAAAATTGGCAACTACCAATATCCAAAAGTCCACTATAAGCGGACTTTTCAATGAATACATCATTTTAAAAATGAATATAAATTAGTAACTGATGTTACGCAGTAACATCAGAAGCGCAATTTTCTTCAAATAAAAGAACGATACGCAGTAACGTCATCCGCAACTGTTCGAGGCAGGACTACTTCTAATCAAAAAAGTTTTTGCGATACTTTGAGTAATTTGACGCTAGTAAACGAGTTTTGCGGATGACAATGGTTTTGGGTACTTTTGCCGAAACAAAAGTACCTCCAGCCGAAGGCTAATCCCTTTATTCAAACCCTAGATGCAAGACTCCGTCGAATAGACTTAAAAAAATCATTTTAAAAATGCGTAATTACTTTTACGCGCGTAACATCAGTTAGTAATGAAATAAACGGTTATCTAATGGTAGTTCAATTCCAATTGACACTCCACCATCATTACCATTTAAATCTGAGTCACTTACCCAACCGTTAATTTTTAAAGGCATATCTGGACGTAAATAATGTGTCCAAGTTAAGTCTAGAGCTTTCAATTCATCTTTTTCAGGAAATGCTGCGTTGTTCAAAGCAGCACGCTCTGTTTCAGAAACTTTTGCAAACAGTACACGACCATTTAGACGGTTTAGTTGATCAATACGTATATTTCCACCCACTGAAACCATTTGAGCATCACCACCTAAGGCATGACCTAGTGGATAGCCATGTTGATAGTAGCCATCTGTATATATGTGGTGGTTATAAGAAATGCCTTTAGCATCACCATTGGTTCGAGTATCGACCCATTCAGTATAGAGTTGATAAGGCATATTTTTCACACTTGAAGAATAATCAACCCCAGCAAGATACATGCTTTTTGCAGGCAAACCACCTGCTTCATCTTCACCAATATATTGGCCATACAGACTGGCTGGAACTTGCAATAATGGTTGTAAATTCAAACGCGCATCAAAACCAGCCAATTGATTTGAGGGATTTCCTTCACCCGCGCAACCCGTATCTGTACATTCATTATCTTTGCCAATGAATGCATTCCAATACGCCTTAGCACTTCCTGGTTGCCCTTCCCCATCAATTTGGAAAGTACGTGAAGCCCCTAACTCAAGATATGGTAATGGCTGTGCTGTAAGTCTAAAACCAATTAAATTCGTATCTGGAACCGCAGCATAGTCATCTAATCGACCAGCAAAAGCTTGATACTGCCAAGGGCCGATCCAAGATAACCACGGTGTTTCAAAAGCATTCTGTTCTGCACGCTGTGCAGTAAAACCATACACAGGGCGACTCGCATCACCACGGATTAAACTACCGTCATGACCAGGCCCCCAATAAGTCGGAATCTGACCTGCAATTAACCATTGGTTCCAAAGCTTCCCGGCAATGTATGTGCCTTCTACATTTACATCTTGATCATTATTAATTTGTTGTTTATCTTCAGCATTTACACGTAAACGACCATCCCAATTTTCACCACCAACGTTCAGTTCAAGTGCACCTTGATACTGCGCTTTTTGATGATCACCAAAATTTTGCGGTAAATTATTTTTATCTGACTCAGCAAATAATTCGGCTTTTAATAGTGTATTTTCAGCAGTCAATTTATTTTGAATGTTTTGTAATACTTTTTGCTGTACAGATGTCGTCGCTTTTGCAGCAGATAAAGCGCGCTGTATTTCATCACCACTCATCGGCCATGTTGAGGTGCTAATTTGAATGACGCCTTGCTGATTTAACCAATTTAAATCTGCGCGTAATTCTTCATTATTTAATACAATCCCCTGAGCAAAAACAGGAACTGATAATCCAAACAGTACAGCAGCATAGAGTGACTTTCTTAAATACATGCTCTTTTTCTCAAGTTTAATTCACAGCCCACCTTAGATTTTTCAACTCATTTATTCAAGGGCGAAACTGTATCTACCCTAATTTTTTATCATTTCGATTAAAATGCTCAATAAAAGCACAAAATAAAAAACCCGCATTAAGCGGGTTTTTCATTTCAAAACTTAATTAGTTTTTATGATTAGTTTTTATGACGCATATGTGGGAACAAGATCACTTCACGAATACTTGCAGCATTGGCAAATAACATCACCAAACGGTCAATACCGATACCCTCACCCGCTGTAGGAGGTAAGCCGTATTCCAATGCTTCAATAAAGTCTGCATCGTAATGCATTGCTTCATCGTCACCCGCATCTTTTTCAGCAACTTGGGCTTGGAAACGTTCAGCTTGGTCAATCGGATCATTTAACTCTGAGAAACCATTTGCCAACTCACGACCACCGATGAAGAATTCAAAACGGTCCGTAATATGTGGATTTTCATCATTACGACGTGCCAATGGTGAAGTTTCCGCTGGGTATTCTGTGATGAATGTCGGTTGACGAAGTTCTGTTTCAACAGTTTCTTCAAATACGATGGTTTGAAGTTTGCCTAAACCAAAACCAGGTTTTACTTGCTCTTTCAGTTCATTTTTAACGAAATTTGCAAGAAACTCACGGTCAGATACATTTTCAGCGGTGAACGTTGGGTTATGTTCAAGAATCGCATCAAACATCGAAATTTTCTTGAATGGACCTTTGAAGCTATACACTTCATCACCATAAGGCACATCAGTCGAACCCAAGATGTCGATCGCCAATTTTTCAAGCATATTTTCAGTCAAAGCCATCAGGTCTTTGTAGTCTGCATACGCTTGGTAGAATTCAATCATGGTGAATTCTGGGTTATGACGTGTTGATACACCTTCGTTACGGAAGTTACGGTTAATTTCGAACACACGCTCAAAACCACCAACGACCAAACGTTTTAAGTAAAGCTCAGGCGCAATACGTAAAAATAAAGGCATATCTAATGCATTGTGATGAGTTTCAAATGGACGCGCAGATGCACCACCCGGAATCACATGCATCATTGGCGTTTCAACTTCCATGAAACGCTCATTGCTCAAATATGAACGAATACCTGACACCACTTTTGCACGAATTTCAAAAGTTTTACGTGTTTCTTCGTTCATGATGAGGTCTAAATAACGCTTACGGTATTTAACTTCAGTATCAGTCAAACCATGGAATTTGTCTGGAAGAGGACGAAGTGATTTGGTTAAAAGTTCAAAATGTTCAATATGAACATACAGGTCACCTTTACCAGAACGACCAATATAACCTTCGATGGCAATAATATCGCCCAAATCGAGTGCTTTAATGGTCGCAAGAACGTCAGCATCTAACTCTTTACGTGGTACATAAAGCTGAATACGACCAGTCATATCTTGGATTACGATGAATGAACCACGGTTCAACATCACACGACCCGCAACTTTTACATAAACCTGTTCGCCTGCTTCAATTTCTTCTTTTGATTTTTCAGCGAATTGGTCTTGTAGATCTTGTGCATAGTGTTCACGCTTAAATGTGTTAGGCCACGGGCTAACACCTGTTTCCTTGGCGTGCTCTTTGATGTGCTCTAACTTGGCATGACGCTGTGCAATTAAATCGTTTTCGGAAATGGCTTGTTCAGAAGTCGATTGAGCGTTATGTTGCGTCATCTCTGTCTCAAATAGTTAAAAAACGGAAGTTGCATAGCATAGCAGATTTCCTTTGAATTGAGCAGTAAGCAATGTACGCATTTTTTCAATAAGTTGAAATTTATCAAAGTAAGATGTTTTGACAGCTATACCTTCAGGTTTGCTTAATCCATACCTTTCAGATATGCACGAGATAAAAGTTAAATATTTAAACTTAGCAAGCCAATATTTAGCGATATCACAATGACAACTGCGTACTTTAAAATATTTATAACTATCAATATATTGAAATATATTTCAATAGCTTAATTCAACCTTTTAATCTATTTTCTTTAAGACTAAAGTCTTTTAAATGCCTACAAATTAGACCAAAAGCTAAATTCTCTTTTTGACAATTCTCTCTACAATGAAGTCATAAAATTGTTGAAAAATAAAATATTCAACACATCCAAAATGTCTGAAAACAGTGTGTAGAAAAACAATGACTTCCTGCTTATCGAAAATTCTGTTTTTACATGGATTGGATTCTTCCCGTGAATCTACCAAATTCCATGCCATCGATGCAAAACAAAAATTCTGCATTGAAGTGGACTATCGCAACTTAAATTTTCAAACTGTTGCGGACTTTTACCACGAGAGTATTGAAACCATTAAGCCTGATATCATCGTCGGTCATAGTCTCGGGGCATACTGGGCTTTGAAAATGTCGCTGTTTCATCGCATTCCGTGTGTAATTGCCAACCCCAGTCTGCATCCAGACTTTCGCGACGACTACCCTGCAATCAATGAAATGGATTTGGATCACGATATTCCACAAATTGCCTATATCGAACGTGGTGATGAAATCTTGGATATGTATGAAGCAGAACAACAACTCGAAGATTATATGCAAGTTCAAGTCATGGATGGCGGACACCATCGTCTACAATGCCCTGAAAATATCAATGATTTAATCCAACATCTCGAATTAAACTACTTAAAAAAATAAATCATATTAATCATAAGTAGCAACGTCGTTTTTATCAGACATAAAAAAGCCCTGTCATAGACAAGGCTTTTTACATTTTAAAGCTGACGCTTAGGCAGCATCTGCTTCAGGACGTGTTTTATCATCTAAAACCGACCAGATATTTAAACCCAAATCTTTATGCAAGTCAGGCAAATCTAAGAAAATGCTTGCGCCTAAAACTTGGTGTTTACATTTTTCAGCCAATTGTTTCACTGCACGAAGCGTACCGCCCGTCGCCAATACATCATCCACAATAATCACTTTTTGTGATTCGATTTCAGCTGACATTTCAAGACGATCTAAACCGTATTCAAGGCTGTAACCAACACCGACCACTGGTGGTGGTAATTTGCCGGCTTTACGTACTAAGACCAAACTTTTGCCAGTACGCTGAGCAAGTAAACTTGCCAAAACAAAACCACGTGCTTCAACCGCAATAAAGCTATCTACTTCTGCCAATTGCTCAGCTGGAATACTTGCAATTAGGGCATCAGTTAACGATTCGATGTTATTCATAAATAACGGCGTAAGGTCAAAGAAACAAATTCCTGGTTTTGGAAAATCTTGGACAGTACGAATGTTAGACCACAATGCCGCAGCAGTAGAATTACTCATAATAGGAGAAAATAAATTAAGAAAGGAATGTGTGAATTTTAACGCGATTTGAAAGAAAAGAACAGCTAACGCCCATCTAAAATGCATATTTAAAATACAATGAATTTGCATAAGTTATTGATTATTAATATTGTATTTATTTAAAAAATATCAAATATATATTTTCCTAATCATAAAATAAAAGATTTTAGAGATTTTTTCTGCAATACTTTAGTCTATGAAGATAGAAAAAGCGGTATTTAGAACCCAATTCACGGAAATGAATTCCAGTATAGCTTTCAATAGGCATAAATATTGTCAGACAATTTTTCCCAGATCTGGGGTTTGATGATATTTATTGTCCCTCACTGCCATTCTGCTTTTAATTTCACTCATTAAACTCTTAGCCACTTTACTTTATCGTTAGAACTGCGTAAAAATTTAACATAAGAGTCTACTGTATAAGGCTAATTAACCTTAAGGTATAAACTTATACAGTTATGAAGTATTTACTGACTTAATTTTGTGTCAGTTTTTGGAGAATGGAATGAAAAAGTATCAGTGCATCGTTTGTGGATGGATTTATGACGAAGCAGAAGGCTGGCCACAAGACGGTATCGTGGCAGGAACGAAATGGGAAGATATCCCAGATGATTGGACTTGCCCAGACTGTGGAGTCTCAAAAGTAGATTTTGAAATGGTTGAAATCTAATAAATAGAATCTAAGGCCATCATCGTTATGGTCTTTTTTTTGTCTTTAAAAAATATGAAATGTGTTTGGAGTTGAGTATGCACCCTATTGTCATTATTGGTTCTGGTATGGCGGGATATGCCGTTGCGCGTGAATTTCGTAAGTTAAATCCTGAACTAGAACTTATTATGATCTGTGCAGATGATGCCATTAACTATGCTAAACCGACATTATCCAATGCGCTCGTTGGCAACAAAGCCCCTGAGCAAATCCCTTTAGGTGATGCCGCAAAAATGTCGGCTCAACTCAATATGCAAATTATCAATAAGAGTTGGGTGAAAGCGATCGATGCAGCAAAACATGAGCTCACAATTGAAAGCCAAAATGGAACTCAAACACAACTATATTCAAAACTCGTTTTAGCAGTCGGCGCAAATCCAATTCGTTTAGCCATTTCGGGTGATGGCAGTGAAGACATTCATGTCGTCAACAATTTAGATCACTATAAAGCATTCCGTAAACAGCTTGCAGCACGTGAAGATAAACGTGTGGTGATTTTAGGGGCAGGCTTGATTGGCTGTGAATTTGCCAACGACCTCCAAAATACTGGGGCGAAAGTATCGGTGGTTGATTTAGCTCCGCAACCTTTGGGTCGCCTCCTGCCGTCTCATGTTGCAGCTAAATTCCAAAGCAATTTAGAAGAAACGGGTATTCAATTCGTTTTAGGTACGACAGTCGACAAAGTGTCACGTATTGAAAATGGTGATTATCAAGTAAGCCTTGCCAATGGTCAAAGCTTAGTGGCAGATGTTGTGTTGTCTGCGATTGGTCTACAGCCTGAGATTAACTTAGCAAAACAAGCCGGTATTCACACCAGTCGTGGCGTATTAACCAATAAAAGCTTAGAAACCAACTTGGCAGATATCTATGCTGTCGGTGACTGTGCTGAAGTCAATGGTACCCTTCTGCCATACGTGATGCCAATCATGCAACAAGCGCGTGCTTTGGCAAAAACCCTCAATGGCGAACATACCGCAGTGCATTATCCTGCCATGCCTGTAGCTGTTAAAACACCTGCTGCACCTTTAACTGTCCTTCCTGCGCCAATTGATGTAGAAACCCAATGGGAAACAGAAGAGCTTGAAGATGGCATGATTGCCCGTGCGATCGATCAAGATGGCGTATTACGTGGATTTGTACTGCTCGGTGCAACTGCTGGGAAGCAACGTTTAACTTTGACTAAGCAGGTTCCGGACTTGATTCCTGCTTCAGTTTAAGGTTTAAATACAAGGACGTCCTGATAATAATAGACGTCCTTTTTAAAGGAAAATAACAATGAATAGTGCCCTTCAGTTTAATATTTCACCTTATGCCTCTTTTATGCATGAAACTCGCGTAGAGTTAGGCAATGGCATTGAACTTCATGTCGAGGTGGGTGGTCATCCTGAAGATCCTGCAATCTTACTAATTATGGGACTCGGCGCACAAATGTTGTATTGGCCCGATTTCTTTTGTAAGTCCCTAATAGATCAAGGTTACCGAGTTATTCGCTTTGATAATCGTGATATTGGTCTGTCGAGTAAAATTCGTAACCCAGGCCCACGTCTTAACACCTTTAAATTGATGGGACGTTTTGCCTTAGGTCTAGAGAATCAGGGTGCGCCTTATGATCTATACGATATGGCAGACGATGTTGCACTATTAATTGATCGTATGGGACTCGATAAAGTCCATATTTTAGGTGCTTCGATGGGCGGCATGATCGCTCAAATCGTGGCGGCACGCTATCCCGACAAAGTCCACAACTTAAGCTTACTTTTTACCAGTAACATCCAACCCTTACTTCCACCGCCATTTCCAAAGCAATTATTTAGTCTAATTGAAAAACCTGAATCTAACGATGAAGATGGCATTATTAACCATAGTCTGAAAGTTTTTAATATTATAGGCTCTCCAGGCTATATTAATCAGCTTGAAGTGATACAAACTGCACGTAAACTCTATAAGCGGAGTTATTACCCAGCGGGTGTACTTCAACAGTTTTTAGCAATATTATGTACAGGTTCCCTGCTGCAGTTAGATAAACAAATTCAGCATAAAACCATTGTGGTTCATGGAGCTCGTGACCGTTTGCTGCCGCCAAGCCATGGTAAGGCCGTTGCAAAGGCTATTTCAGGTGCTAAATTTGAATTAATTGATGGAATGGGGCATGATATCCCACCGCATTTTATTCCATATCTTAGCGGTTTGTTTGCTGATCACTTTAAATCATAAATTAGGACACTATGGCTGCATTACCATCCTTAAGACAGCTGTCATATCTAGTAACACTGTCAGAAACGCTACACTTTACTGAAGCTGCGCGTCGTTCTTTTGTCACCCAGTCTACTTTGTCTGGCGGGATCATGGAACTTGAGCGTTTACTAGGTGGCGTATTGGTAGAACGCGACCGTCAAAACGTGCGTTTAACTCCTCTTGGTGAACAAGTTGTCGGAAGAGCTCGAGTTCTATTGGCAGATGCGCAAGACCTAATGCGTTTAAGTCGTGAAATGAGCGAACCTCTAACGGGTGATTTACATCTAGGGGTCATTCCTACTATTGCGCCATTTTTACTTGCACCATTATTAGAAGAAGTGCATAAGCAACTACCAAAAATTCAATTGCATTTACATGAAGCACAAAGTGAAAAAATTGTTGAGAAACTCGAGCACGGTAATCTAGATATCGTATTACTTGCTCTTCCTTTCGATACACGTAGCTTGAAAGTTGCAGAAGTAAACAAAGAAAAATTGTTCTTGGTGTACAACAAAGCTGACCAAAATGCAGCTCAAGCGAAATCTTTAGACGACTTAGATTTATCTCGTTTAATGTTGCTTGAAGAAGGCCATTGCTTACGTGATCATGCTTTGAGTGCATGCCCGATTGGTGAACGTAAAAATGACCATCGTTTAAAAGCAAGCTCTTTACCAACTTTGGTTGAGATGGTTTCCGCAGATTTAGGCTTTACCTTATTGCCTGAAATTGCAGTTCATACCAATATGATCAAAGCCAATGAAGATTTGGCTGTGAAAGAAATAGAAGCTAGTCCTACACGCACATTAGCATTGGTAACGCGTAAAAGTACGCCGCTTCAAAGTGAATTTGATGTATTGCTTCAAATCTTGCAGAAAATCACTAACAATCTGCACTAACTAATCAGTGTGAAAATTAAAGAGAGCCCTGTGCTCTCTTTTTTATTTGGCAGAAGTTAATATTAATTTAAAAACTGATGTTACTCACGTAAAAGTAATTTCGCATTTTTAAATCTATTCGATGGAATCTTACATCTAGGGATTGAATAAAGAGATTAGTTTTCGGCTGGAGGTACTCTTACGAAACGTTGTTTCTTCATTCGGCAAAATGAGAAGTGCGCTTCGTAAGAAAACCATCTTGCAGAGCAATGCTCCTCACCGCAAAACTCGTTCACTAGCGTCTACTTATTCAAAGTATCGCAAAAACATTTTTGATTAGAAGTCATCCTGTCTCAAACACTTGCGGATGGCCTTACGCATATCGGTTTTTATTTAAATCAAATCGCGCTTCTAATGTTACTATATAACATCAGTTAAAAAATGAAATACAGCATCTAGAAAAAAGAAAAGGCTAACCCAAATAGGTAGCCTGATAAGGTAATATATGACTTGATGTATATCTCAATTCATCGCCTCGATAATATCTTCACACTAGCCAGATAAGTAAGAAGATAAATACATCTTATTAAAATATAACCTTCGTTAAAATCACTAGTTTCAGGTATTTTAGATAAAGTAGGCGAATTGAAAATAAGGTCCTATAGAATAAATGTTGACTAAAAATCAATCACATTATTTTAAATATTTACTACGCTTTATATTTAAAATAACTAAGCAATAGATAGAAATAAATTCATATCGGAAACAGTCCAATTTATCCGTTGTCAAAATACGATATTCACATTTCGATTATTTTTTTCAATCCGAATACAAATTTAATTGTTATTTAACCAATAAATCTAAAATTAAAAACAAAAAACCATAAATCTTTTCATTCAAAATAATGAAAAACACCAAAAATATACGCTATTTAAATTCCATTATATCACAATAATTTAATTATACTTTGATGTATAAATCACTACTTCTAGGTATATTTTTCTAATTCACTTCCATGCACATTATGGAAATGCAATTTGATTAAAAATAATAAATGAGCGAAATGTATGATGAGTGAATTTTTATTACCAGTACCCGTTTTGATCATTGATCATCAATCAATGACTTCAAAAACAGTGCTGTTTAACATCTTAGGAGACCTCGGTTATCCTGAAGACCTCATTACATTTTCAGAAAATTTAGCAGATGCAGAACAACAAATTTTCAATCAATTGCCCAATTTAATCTTTTTAGTGGTCACGCAACAGTCTGATATCTCATTCATACATAAAATTAAGAAAATCTATCCTTCGAGTAATCTCATCATTTTAGTCAATGAACAGTCTGCAGATTTAACTTTACATGCGATTCAGTTAGGTGCAACTGCCTATATGTTGATTCAACAACCAATTGAAGACACTTATAACCAACTGAAAACCATTTTAAGAGGTGGCGCTGCCCTTCATCCTAGTTTTGCTAAATTTTTATTGAGTGAAACTTTTAGTCCGCAAAATGCAGCGCCGAAACAGCTCAGTCTAAATCCAGTAGAATATCAAATTTTGGATATGGTCAGCCATAGTGCGACTCAAGAGCAGATGGTCAATGAATTAAAACTTTCTACTTATCAAATTGATGGTTTTGTCAAAAATATCTATAGAAAAATTTGTAGCTACAGCTAAATTTAGCTGAGATAAACGATTCAAAAACAATCTAGAAAATTTAAAAAAATAAAGGGAGCATTGCTCCCTTTATTTTTGTTCAACACATTTATTTAAATGCGTCTAAAAGCACATGCTGTGAATTATGTGCTTCCTCGCCCTCTTGGACATGGGTACGAATCCAACGCCCATCACTTTGGAGCAACCAAGCTTGCTGATTATCTTTTAGATAATTCACTAAACCTAATTGATAAATACGCTTTTTCAAGGCTGGATCCTCAATTGGGAAACAAGCTTCAACACGGTTAAATAAATTACGATCCATCCAGTCTGCACTTGAACAGTAAATCCGTGCATCGCCATTATTACTGAAATAATAAACTCGGGTATGTTCTAAGAAACGGCCAACAATAGAACGTACGCGAATATTTTCAGACAGCCCCGGTAATCCCGGACGCAAACAACAAATAGAACGAATAATTAAATCAATCTGTACACCCGCTTGTGACGCTTCATACAGTTTATTGATCAACTGAACTTCAGTTAATGCATTGACCTTGACAATGATTTGCGCAGGCTTACCTGCTTTAGCATTGGCAATTTCATTATCAATATAATTGATCAGTTGAGCATGTAAGGTAAATGGCGCATGCAGCAATTTTTTCAACTTCGCCATTTTGCCCATACCGGTCAGCTCTTGGAAAATGCGATGTACATCCTCGCAGAGTTCTTTATCGGTGGTTAACAGGCCATAATCGGTATAGATACGCGCATTGCCCGCGTGATAGTTCCCCGTACCTAAATGCACATAACGCACCAATTTATTATTTTCACGGCGTACCACCAAAATCATTTTGGCATGGGTCTTATAGCCCACGATGCCATACACCACCACTGCGCCCGCTTCTTGTAATACATTGGCTACAGCAATATTTGATTCTTCATCAAATCGTGCTCGAAGCTCAATTACTGCGGTAACCTCTTTACCATTACGTGCTGCTTCCGCTAAGACTTGCACAATTTCAGAGTCTGCGCCACTTCGATAAAGCGTTTGTTTAATGGCCAAAACTTGTGGATCACGTGCAGCTTCGCGCAGTAGGTTGATTACAGGTGCGAATGATTCAAAGGGATGGTGTAGCAAAATATCTTGCTTTTGCATCGCACTAAAAATGTTTTCAGATTTTTTGAGTACTTTCGGTATAACAGGAATATGTGCGTCATAACGTAGATGTGGACGTTTAAAGTTTGACAGTAAACGTGCAAGGTTAACTGGCCCATCTACTTTATAAAGTTGCTCTTCTTCTAAATCGAACTCATCAAGCAAATATTCATAAATATGCTGCGGACAATTTTCTGTCACTTCCAAGCGAACGGCGCGACCAAAACGACGTGAATTCAACTCACCTTTCAGAGCTTTGGCCAAGTCTTCAACATCTTCATTCAAAGCCAAATCGGCATTACGCGTCACGCGGAATTGGTAGCAACCCGTCGCCGTCATACCGGGGAACAAGTCAGAGACATGTTCATGAATAATTGCCGATAGCATCACGTGATGTTCTTTGCCACCGGTTAATTCATCAGGGAGTCGAACGACACGTGGCAGCGAACGCGGTGCAGGTACAACGGCTAAGTCAATCTGACGACCAAACGCATCCTTCCCTTCTAAAGTCACAATAAAGTTCAGCGACTTATTCACCAAGCGAGGGAATGGATGTGCAGGATCTAAGCTAATTGGCGTTAAGACCGGAGCAACTTGTTCTTGGAAATACTTTTTTACCCATGCCGACTGTGCAGGGGTTAATTCACCACGACGTAAGAAGCAAATGTCTTCTTCACGCAGTTTGGGTAAAATTTCTTGATTTAAAATACGATACTGGCGCTCAATTGCCGCATGCGCTGTCGCAGAAATTTCATCTAATACTTGTTTTGGTGTTAAGCCATCTGGACTGCGGCTTTCATTACCTAAGTCTAGCTGTTCCATCATTCCCGCAACACGAATTTCAAAAAATTCGTCTAAGTTACGTGAAAAGATCAGTAAGAAATTCATCCGCTCTAATAATGGATGAATGGGGTCAACCGCTTGTTCGAGCACACGCAGATGAAAGTCGAGAATCGATAACTCTCGATTGATATAACGATCATTATAAGTATATTCAGTAGGTACTTGCGCGACTTCAGCTGCGGTATTCATCTCAAACCCATATAAAAAATGTGTGCTGTACTCAGTTTAGTATGCTTCAAATTTATGACAATTTCATAAAAAAAGCCCATAAAGATGAGCTTTTTGTTGTAATTCAAATCGCTGCCATGCCATTTGACGAGTGTTTAGATCGTTCTTAATCTGGGATATGGCTATAACGCATATATTTTTGGATCATGCGCTTACGATAATTTAGCTTTCTATCATTTCGATTTTCATCATAATATTTTGGATTGGGTAAAATAGCCGCAATAAATGCCGCTTGTTCTCGACTCAAACTCCGTGAACTTTTACCAAAATAGTGCTGTGTTGCAGCTTCTACGCCGTAAATGTTGTCCCCAAACTCAACCGAGTTGAGATATACCTCTAAAATACGTTGCTTCGTCCACATGCGTTCCATCATCCATGTTGCAACAGCTTCCTGCCCTTTTCGAATAAATGACCGCTTATTATATAAAAATAAGTTTTTTGCCAATTGCTGCGAAATGGTAGACCCACCTGCAACCACTTTGCCCTTATCTTTATTGCGTTCTAAAGCATTTTGCATGCCTTCCCAATCAAAACCTTTATGTTGTAAAAACTTGCCATCTTCCGCGGCAACAACAGCATGTTTGACATAATCACTGATTTGGTCGTAATCACGCCATTCGTGTTTAATCGGTTTGGATGGCTCAGACCAATAATCTAAACGCATCATCATCGTCGATTCCACAGGATGCGTACGCCACCACACCAAACTACCAAAGATCCAAAGCTGCACCAAAAGTACAAGACTGACAAGAATTAACAATGTACGAACAATAAAGGCTTTCATGTCAGTGTGTTACTCCAGAAATTCTGTTTTTTCATGTTAAGCTTATTTTTAAATATTTTGACACAGTACAAGAATAGCATGTCTGAACTCAGCCCTCCTGCTGTATCAACCCGTAAGCTGCAAATCCAACTGTGGTGGATCACGGCACTCTTAATTACCATCAATGTTGGACTCTTTGGCTGGCAAGTGTTGCATGGAATGAACGTTAGCCAACCCGACACACTGGATGCTTTGCGTTGGGGTGCTGATTATGCACCTTTAACCTTTTTAGAGGAACCCATCCGCTTATTCAGCAGTATGTTTTTTCATTTTGGCCTGATTCACCTGATGTTGAATATGTGGGCTTTGTATATTTTTGGCAGTGTTGCCGAGCAAATGTTAGGTCGTTTCTACTTCCTCGGCCTGTATGTTTTAGCAGGACTGATGGGAAGTTTATTGAGTGGGTATTTAACCATTCAGGACAGCTATGCATTATTGGCCGAAGGTGCAGCCAATCAGCAGCTTTTCCCGAGTATTGGTGCAGGTGCATCGGGTGCAGTGATGGGTCTCGGTGCCGCGCTGACGATTATTTCGCTGCTCCCTATGTTACCTAAACAGCAATTTTATCTGGATAAAAAAACCTTATTGATGGTGATGGGCATTAACCTCGCGATGGGCTTTATGATTAGTGGAATTAATAATGCCGCGCATATTGGCGGCATGTTGATGGGCGCTGCATTGGCTTTCATTTGGTATGTGGGACAAAAATTACATCAATCCCTAATCATTCAAATGATCGGTCTAATCGCCGCAGCTGTCGGATGCTACCTGTTTTATCTGCATTGCCAACAATTAATCCAACCGATTTTACCGCTTTGGGAACACTTTATCCTGCTGATGAAGCAATCTTTCGCAGCACGTTAAACAGTGGAATGAACCCTGTGGCTATAACACAGACATGTTGAAAACACGTCAAATCTTGTCTAAATCCAAACTACGCACTTGGTTCTTGCTCCACTCTTAACTTGCTCGGCTGTTAACCATCTCCACCCTTAACTATTCAGTTCACGCAAACTTTCTAAGGGTGGAATATCGCAAAGATAACTTAAGCGATAACGTCCGATCAATGTACAGACTAAGGTCATTACCAGTGGGAGGATCAACCAAATCTCGGCATGTAGCTGGATGACCAATTCCATTTTATAACTGACAATCGCGCTGATCACTTCAGCAAAAATACATGCCACAACACCCGAAATTAGACCCATCAAACCGACTTCCAAACTGAGCATCGACTTTAATTTTTGCTTGGAACTGCCGAAGGAACGCAGTAATGCCACTTCTTTTTTGCGTTCATCCATAAATAAGTTCAAACATGCGATCAAGACCAAAATGCCTGAAATACTGACCAATAGCGCCAAGATAGTAATAATCTGAACCAATACGCTGACGATGCGTTTGATCTCATCCAAAATCAGACTGACATCAATAAACACGGTATTCGAAAACTGCTGAATTAGACCAATTAACTGATTTTTATCTTGCGGTGGAACATAGAAACTCCCCAAATAGCTGCCGGCATTTTCATCCATGGTTTGGGGAGAGAAAATAAAGAAGAAATTTGGACTAAAGCTTTCCCACTCCACACTGCGAAGGTTGATCACCTTGGCTTGCAAAATCCCTTCAGGAAGGCTAAAACTCAGTCGATCTCCAATTTGAATACCGAGCTCTTGTGCGGTTTTCACCTCTACCGATACTTCATTGACTTGTTGAAACTGCTGACTACCCGCGATGATTTGATTATCTTTTGGAAAAGTTGCAGCCTGTGTGAGATTCAATTCACGGCGTAATGAATTATTACTTTTAATTAAAGCATCCGAAAAAGGGAGATCATTTTTGGCAACTAATCGTCCACGAATATTCGGGTACATCGGCGTCCCTTGCCAACCATGCAGCCTGAGTTGTTGATTAAAATCCTGTAACTCAAATGGCGGTAATCCATAGACAAATTGGTTAGGTGTCCCTTGTGGTAATTGTTGTTGCCAACGTTCCAGCAAATCCGTGCGCAATACCGCTAAAACCGTGATCAGACTTAGCCCTAATGCCAATGCAGTAATTTGAAATGCCGTTTGATACGGTGTACGTATATATGCTGAGATTTTCCTCCCCCAACTTTTCAAGGCTTTCAAACTGAGCCAGACCATCATATATAGGCCTATACACAGGAAGATGATGGCGCAAATCAGCCACAGGGTGAGTTGTAAATTTTCAGTTAAAACCACACAAAACACCACCAAACTGAGTGTTCCGAAACTGAGCATCCAAAGCATGGAACGTACAGAACGCTCTTGTTGTCGTATCACCCGTGCTGGCGGCGTCCCTAATAATTGCCAAAGACTTGGAAGAACAAATCCTAATAGCACAATCGCACTGGTGAATATTGCAATTGGAAGTGGGCCAAGCAGCATAGACAGGGCTGAAAACTCTAATTGTAAATTTGGAATCAGCTGTAGCATCAGTTGCAATAAGCCATAACCCAATCCCAGACCAATCAAACTTCCAAACAGGATTGAAAGCCCGAGTACAACCAACAGTAAAGCCAGATAAGCACTTAATATTTGCTGTTTGGTCGATCCAATACAGCGCATCAGTGCAATGGCATCTTGATTTTGTTGGACATAGCGCTGACTGGTTAATGCGATGGCGATACCACAAAGTAAAATAGTTAAAATATTGGCCAGTTGTAAAAACGTTTCTAGGTTGGCAATCGGCTTCATCAAGCGAGTATTGCCTTCACTGGCATTTCTCAATTTCAAACTGCTTTGAGCTGCATCCTGAACCTGCGTATGATCTGAGTTAGCGGAACGGTCTTCACTTTGATCGCCAAATTTCTGCTTATACAGTTTTTCAAAGCGCTGGGTATTTTGTGCATCTCCTGCCATTAACAGGCGATATTCAATCCGACTCCCGACTTGGATGGCATTGGTTCTCTCCACCTCAGACTGCGCAATCATAACTGTCGGTGAAAAACCACTGAAACCGAGTTCCTGATTGGTGTCATGGATGATTTTGGCACTGACTTGAAAAGCAGCATCAGCAATATTGATCTGATCTCCAACCTTTACACCCAATAAATCCATGGCACGAGGACTTAACCAGACCTCACTAGCTTGTATAGAACGGTTTAGTTTCGGTTCTGTTTCGAGTTCACCTCGTAATGGAAATGCAGCATCAACGGCTTTGACATTAACCATGACAAATTGCTGATCAGTGTGCGCCATGCTGCTAAATAGCGTGACATTCGATTGTTTTAATTGCTGTGCTTTGGCTTGTTGTTGCCACTCTTGTGGAATTGGTTCATTGGCTGTCAGCACCAAATCTGCTGCCAACATTTCAGCAGCTTGTAGCGCTACAGCATTTTGAATTTGTACATTACTAAACTTTAAAGCCGTGGTGGCACTGATCGCCAAGGTTAGTGCGATCAATAATAAATACACACCCGTGGTTTTAAAACTCAGCTGTAAGAGTGGTCGAAACAGTGCCAAAAGATTCATGCAGCATCTCCTGTTCGATGCTCAATCAATTGACCATTGACCAATTCAAAATGGCGCTGACATTGACGGGCCAAATCGGCATCATGTGTCACCAATACCAATGTGGTTCCCATTTCACGATTTAACTGAAATAACAATTGTTCAATTTCCTGTGCCGTTGCACTGTCTAAATTACCTGTCGGTTCATCTGCAAAGATCAGATCGGGTTCACTCACCAAAGCACGGGCAATCGCAACCCGTTGCTGCTCACCACCGGATAAAACTTTGGGAGCTTGATGCGCTTGGCGTTCTAGTCCGACCTTTGCTAACAGTTTTAATGCTTTTTCTTCGGCGGCTTTGACCTGAAAATTTGCTTTTAGCCGTAGCGGCAGCATGACATTTTCCAGTGCCGTTAAATGTGGCAACAACTGGAAAGACTGAAAGACAAATCCAATATGAGCCAAACGGACTTGAGCACGCTGTTCTTCATTTAATAGATGAATGTCTTGACCACAGACCCGTAATTGTCCCGAACTGGCCTGATCTAAGGTCGCCAAAATACCCAACAAGGTGGATTTACCTGAACCAGAACGACCAGTAATCGCAACTTGTTCCCCTGCAAAGATTTCAAGATCGAGTTGTTCGAAGATCGATAACTGTTTTTGTGGAAGTTGTATCTTTTGTGTCAATTGCTGTGCAGAAATAATCGCCTGTGGCATGATGTCAACATCTGTCGTGAGTTGGGTCATATCTTCCCTATATGCAAAATCGCATTCAAAATAATCGTCTATTGAGTTACTTGCTGGCTATTGCACTGATGTTCTGCCCGATGCTGCTCTCTGCCAAAACCATCATGATTTTGGGCGATAGCTTAAGTGCGGGTTATGGTGTTTCAGTGCAGCAAGGCTGGGTTCACTTATTACAAAAACGTCTAGACCAACAGTATCCGAAACAACATAAAGTGGTCAATGCAAGTGTCAGCGGTGAAACCACCAGTGGTGCTTTGGCACGACTGCCTAAACTGTTGCAGACCCATCGTCCAGACCTTGTGGTGATTGAGTTAGGTGGTAATGACGGTTTACGCGGACAGCCCCCTGCACAAATTCAAAAAAATTTAGCGCAGCTGATTCAAAAAAGCCAACAGGCCAAATCGAAAGTGATTTTATTTGGAATGAAAATTCCACCGAATTATGGCAAGGCATATAGCCAAGCTTTTGAAAATAACTATCAAGTGTTGAGCCAACAGTACAAAGTCAAATTATTGCCTTTCTTTATGCAAGGCGTGGCGGGGCATAAAAATTTGATGCAACAAGATCAAATTCACCCAAATGCCAAAGCGCAACCAATTTTGCTGAATAATGCTTATCCATTGATCAAAGCAAGTTTATAAAGTTAGTGGGTGAAAATGGATTCGTTAAAAAAGGCGCTTCATTTGAGCGCCTTTTTTTAAATCTTGTATTTACTGTAGTTTGCTTAGAAATCGTAGAAGCTTACTTCACCCGTTTCGAGTGAATACTCAGCGCCCACCACTTTTAATTTGCCTTGCGCAATTAAGTTTTCGAGGACTGCTGAACCATGACGAAGTTGATTTACTGATGCAAAAACGTTTGAACGTACTGCATGCATTGAAAGTTTTTCAAGGTCATCTTTCAATTCAGTTTGCATGAGTATTTCTACAGATGGACGAACGCGATTCACAATCGACATCAAGTTAGCTGATGGTGGTGTCGCAGGGTTAGTTAAAGCTTCAATCGTAGAATGAATCGCGCCACAGTGTGTATGGCCCAGTACAATGACCACAGGACAACCGAAGCTTTCTGCTGCAAATTCCACGCTACCGACTTGAGACGGTGCCACAATATTACCTGCAACACGAATCACGAATAAATCGCCTAAGCCTTGGTCAAATACCATTTCAGCAGGAACACGTGAGTCTGAACACCCTAAAATAATCGCAAAAGGTTCTTGGCTTTCGGCCATTTCAGCACGTTGTTGATGCGTCAAAAGCTTTGGGTGATTCGTTTCACCGTCTACAAAACGTTGATTCCCTTTTTTTAAACGATCTAAAGCTTCTGCTGCTGTTAGCATGTTCTAATTACCCTTATCCGAAGTTGCAATATTTTAATCCCAGTCGAATCGATTGTCACTTGCAAAAACAATTGCTGTGAATTTTTTCTACGACGATGCAACTTGATAGAAAATGCTAGTCTACATTCATCAAAAAAAAAATATTTTTTCTGTAATGGTTCACATTATTAAAACGCAAGTTTAACCACGTCAAAAAAGCAATGGATGACAAAGGTCATTTTTAATTTACAATATATTTCATAAATATACGCTTTTGCTATTTCAGCCCATTCTGATAATAGTCATATAAATGATCTAAAAAATATATCTATTCGATTTAACTGGGGTAAACGTCAATGAAAGGACATCATTCACGCGTTTTTGACTTTTTCAAGCTAGCAACAATTTGCTGTATGACGTTTACTGCCAACCATGCTTTGGCTGCAAATCCGTCTCCCATCAGCAAAAACCTGGCTGTACCCTCTATCGTGCAAAACTATTTGAGCCAAGAACGTAAAGCGGCTGGTTTAGTTACACATAGCGTTCAAGTCGGCAATGTGAATTGGAGTTATAGCGAAGGCGGTCAACGCTCTAAACCTACCATTTTGCTGATTCATGGTTTAGGCGGCACACGTGATAATTGGAATCGTGTTGCGCATTATTTAACACCGAACTATCACGTGATCATCCCCGACCTTCCGGCCAATGGCGATACCCATGTCCCTGTCGATTTTGATGTCTCAGTGCCGAATGTCACGGAACAACTACGCCAGTTTGTCCTTAAAATAGATATTGAAGATAAACTGAATGTTGCAGGTCACTCATTGGGTGGTTCCATTGCCACGGTATATGCCTCTCAATATCCTTTTGATACCCAAAGTTTATTTTTACTCAACAGCGCGGGCATTTATAAACAGGCCAATACCAGTTACACCCGCGACCCGTATAAACTTAAAAATTTAATCGTTTCAAAACCGGGGGATTTAGATGATGTTATGCATAAACTCATGCAAAATCCGCCCAATGTTCCAACACAGCTCAAAGAAGCGCAGGAAAATATCTTAATTGCGCGTGCGCCCTTCACCAGTAAAATGATCGATCAAGTCGTCACGCTCAATCGAATCTACACCCCTGAAACTTTTGCCCGATTAACACGAACGGTGGAAGCACCAACCCTGATCCTTTGGGGCAAACAAGATAAAATCTTTAATGTTGAAGTGGCTGGCGAACTCAAGTCTTTACTGAAACGTGCAGAAACCCCTGTAATTTTAAATAACGTCGGTCATATGCCAATCTTAGAAGCCGAACAACAAGTTGCAGACCATTACTTACCTTTCCTTGCGAAAAGTCAAAAGTTTAAAAATCCTTTGGTAGATAAACTGATTCAGTTAAACTGAGCATTCGCCATTTTTAGATACCCATCACTGGGGCTTCAGGGAAAGTATGCAGAAAAACCCGATGATTGAGCAGTTGATTGACGCTCAACTGAACTTTTTAGATCAGAGCTTTTCACACAATGATACCGTAGCCACTGAATTCACCCATTTTTATCAATGGTTTCGTAAACAATCTTTGCAGCAAATTTGGAGTTTTGATCAAATCAATGCCTTGTTGCAGAAACAAATTATAAATACCCCTGCAAGTCAATTTCTAATTGAGCAAATTGCTGAACATATCAAATTTGCACTGATTCACCCTGCAAATGACAGCACTACGATTGCCGAAATCATTCCAGTGTTGACCATCGATAAAATTGCACAGTATGTGGCAAGTAAACAGGGACATCGTCAGCGTTTAATTCATACCATGGTCAACAATCCTGCATTTTCAGCCATGATCAGTCAATTGATTCAACATGCGATACAAGATTATTTAGATAATTCGGTGATTGCAAAATCGGTCCCCGGTGTTTCACGATTTATGAAAATGGGGAAATCGGTACTGGAAAACGTCACAGATACCAATTTAGATAATGCGGTCAGTAAATATTTGCAAAAGAATATTTTAAAGCTCAGTCAAATGAGTGAAACCGTGTTAAATCAGCACTTTGATGATCATAAGCTGTACCATTTTCAAGCCAATTTGTGGCATAAAATAAAAGCGCTGCCAGTTTCGGTATTAAAGAACTATGTTGAAGTTCAGGACTTGCCGCAAACAGTTGCCATGGGCCATGAAATTTGGGACTTTATGCGACAGTCTGAGTATATGAAACAGCAAGTGCATGATGGCGTATACGCTTGGTACGTGCGTAATGCAGAACGCCCTTTTGATTTATTGCTGCGTGATTTAAATATTGATGAAGCACTGATTCAGCATGAACTTCAAAACTTACTCAATCCAATCGTACAACAGATGATAGAGTCGGGTTATATACGTGAGCGTTCCCGTCTGTATCTAGAACAGTTTTACTACTCATGTGAAGCACTGAAAATTTTAAATATCCAAGCATAAAAAAAGCCGCGTTAAGCGGCTTTTCTTTTGGAAATACTTAGAACTGGTATTTCAAACTTGCATAGTAAGCACGACCCGGCTCGTTATATGTTTGGTTGACCGTTTTATCACGCAGTTTTTGCTCATCAAATAGGTTATTCACACCGATACGAGCACTCAAATCCGCATTAAATTTATAACCAAAGTTAATGCCTGCAATGCCATAACTTTTCACGCTATCCATCGCCAAGCCATCTTTGCTTTCAAGACTGGTTTCTGCATATTGACGTGGTTTTTGACGTCCATATTGGGTATAGACAAAGTTACTGTCTAATCGATCCGTGATGTTGTAGTTCAAAATAGAGTTCAGCGTGTAATTCGGAATAATCGACAGCGGATTACCAGTACGTTTATCTTCAGAGTTGATCATATAGGTAACGTTATTGGTCCACGTGATATCCCCCCAGTCCAAAGAAATACTTCCTTCAACACCTTCTACCAAGGCTTCAGGCGTATTCATCCAACGCAGTACATTATACGTTGTACCATTTACTTCTAGTTCTTCCAGACGCGTATCCCCTGCAACGATCTTATTTTTATAATCATTACGGAACCATGCAAAGCTTGTATTCACGATGTCTTTTTCGAACTGCACACCTAATTCTTTATTCACTGAAGTTTCAGGTTTAAGATCGCCATTACCTTGTAATAGACATTGGCTCAGCCCAATCGGACAACCATTACCGCGAGTACTTAACAGATAACCTTCCGCATTTTGGTACATATTGGGTGCTTTATACGCCTTAGCCACACCACCTTTTAATGTCCAATAATCGCCAAGCTTTTGCGTAATATTGAGACTTGGACTCCAGCTATCGCCTGATTTGCTATGATTATCATAGCGTAGTGCCAAAACGACATCGGTGCTTTCGCCCAAGTTCATATTGTTTTCAATATAGGCCGACGCAATCCGTGAATCCATTTGTGAACGGTCACCTGAGGTCAACACATCACCAAAACCGCCTGTGCCAGCTTGTGTATTAACCGTATCGGTAAAGTCATCTTCAACCCATTCAGCGCCTAAAGTTAATACTTGTGGGACATACCATTGGAACGGCAGATTGGCTTCTGCATTAAAGCGAATGGTTTCTAGATATGACGTTTGTTTATTTTCAAGATTATTAATCTGTCCCTCAGTACTACCGCCTGTTCCTTCAGGTAGGCGTTTATTTTTGGTTTTGTCATATTGCGCAATGAGTTTACTGTCACCCCACCCCCACGTACCTTCATGGGTTAATGCAAAACTATCACGATAAATGGTATTGGTTTCTTCACCAATTAAAGCCGATAGAATAGGCGCTTTGTTTGGATCGGCTGGATCAAATACACTGTTTTGACTGTCACCTGCAAAACGGTTGCCTTGGCGGCCAACACTTGCGTCAAACATCAAGACTTGTTGATCGTTCAACTGCCAAGCCAAACGCCCTGCAATATCTTTATTTTCAACGCCTTCTCGACCCGCCATACGCGCGGCATTGTCCATTAAGGCATTAATATCCGCAGCATCTGAATCGGTTTTGTTATAACTACCGTATAAACGATATGAAAGGACATCTTTGAGAATTGGCCCGCTCAAGTTAAAGCTTTCACGGTGACTAGCACCCTCTTTAGCGTCTTCAGGCTGATTGGTAAAAACTTCCACAGAGCCATGCACTTCGTTGGTCACTTTCTTGGTTTTAATATTGACCACACCACCCATCGCACCTGAACCATAACGCGCTGCAGCTGGACCACGCAGTACTTCAATCGATTCAATAGCATCTACAGGTACCCAGTTCGAATCGCCACGAGTATCACGCTCACCGCGCCAGCCATAACGTACTGAGTTTCTCGAATTTACGGGCTTACCATCAATTAAGATCAACGTGTTTTCAGGCCCCATACCACGGATATCAATCTGACGGTTATTACCACGTTGGCCTGTGGCACTGTTACCAGTCAAATTCACACCCGGCATACGGCGCACATGCTCTGAAATATCATTCACAACCGGCATTTTTTCTAAATCTTCTGCCGTAATTTTTGAAGCACCTAATGATTGTTTAACCTGTTCTGCTGCGGTAACAACAATGGTTTCCATCTTCGTTACGGATTCGTCTATTGCTTCAGTTTGCACATCTTCTGCATGCGACAAACTCACCAATGCACAGAGGATTGAAAGTGTCAGCGTTGATTTGAATAGTTGTTTGGTCATTGAGTGCTTCCAAATGAACGTATTTATGGAGAAATCTAGAATAATGTGTTGCACATTGTAACCACCACAAACAATATTGCAATTAATTTTAATAATCATTCTCACTTATATTTGTGATATAGCTTATCATTTTGATGTAAAAACCCTAGAAATATCTAAAAATCTTCGTTTTTTTGATTTAGACAATAAAAAAGCCGCAAGGTTGCGGCTTTTTATAAAAATACTGAACTTATTTGAAATAAGCACCTTCAGTATTACTGTGATCCGTTTGGTCAACAACGCGCATTAATTCAGGTACATGCTGCTTCAATGTTGTTTCAACACCTTGTTTCAAGGTTAAATCGATTGAAGAACAACCTTGACAACCACCACCGAATTTAAGCACTGCAGTTAAACCATGTTCTGCATCTTCAACCACTTCTACCAGTGCACAGTTACCACCATGACCTGCAAGGCCAGGGTTAATTTCTGACTGTAGAACATAAGTGATACGCTCTTCTACAGAGGCATCTGGACCCACACGTGGCACTTTTGAGTTTGGTGCACGGAATGTTAACTGACCACCAAAACGGTCTTTGTTATAGTCAATCACCGCATCCAAAAGATATGGAATAGACGGTGTGTCAATAAATGCAGGGAAATCTGGATAGTCTTGTTTATAGTCTGTAGGCACAACTTCTTCTGGTGCACTGTAAGCCATACAACATTCAGCACGTGGCGTACCCGGATTTTCCACAAAAACACGTACACCAATGCCCGGTGTATTTTGTTTATCCAAAAGATCTTTCAAATACTCTTGGGCATTTGGAGTGATCAATAGGTTTGGAATTTCTTCAGCAACTGCTGTGCTGTTGTTCTCAGTCGACATTACAATATTTCCTCAAGCTGAAGTCGCTATTTTAACTTAAGATGCGGGGCATTAGAAAAAAATCAACTAAAATTGTCGGAATTATTCTGAAAGTTCACGCTTTAGGCAGATTTAATGGCATTATTGAGCATAAATTTTAACAAGTAGAATAGTCATATATGTTGGGCCTACCCTTTAACCACACCGTGACCATTATCCTGATTACGGTGGTGATTTCACTGATTGCATTTTCAAATCAGAAAGTGATGAATCGTTTGTTATTTTGGCCGCCAGCCCTTAGTCGTGGCGAGTATGACCGATTTATTAGCCATGGTTTTATTCATGCAGATGGCGCGCACCTATTGTTCAACATGATTACCTTATTTTTCTTTGGTAGCGTGATTGAAAGTTTTTATCGCCAATATTTCTTCGACATGGGCTTTGTGCTGTTTTACTTGGGCGGCTTGATCGCAGCGATTATTCCG
This sequence comes from Acinetobacter sp. YH16042, assembly GCF_013417245.1. Lineage (NCBI taxonomy): Bacteria > Pseudomonadati > Pseudomonadota > Gammaproteobacteria > Moraxellales > Moraxellaceae > Acinetobacter > Acinetobacter sp. YH16042. The sequence continues at coordinate 9,118 of NZ_VPEJ01000008.1, read as the reverse complement.
AGTTATTTAAAACATAAGCACGATACCCATTGGGCAAGTTTAGGGGCTTCTGGGGCGGTATCTGCAGTACTCTTTGCTTATATCTTGTTTGAGCCGTGGAAACTGATTTTTGTATTCTTTATTCCTGTTCCTGCGATTATTTTTGCCGTGCTATATGTTGCTTATAGTATCTGGTCAGGTAAACGTGGCAACAGCAACATTAACCACAGCGCACACCTTTGGGGCGCAGCGTATGGTGTAATCATGACGATTATTCTTGAACCGAAGCTCATTCCACATTTCTTAAGTCAGTTATTAAACGTTCCTTTCTAACGTTAAGTCTAAAAAATCAGCTGGATTTAACCTGAAAATGACAGCCTAAACCGTTTCAGTTTAGGCTTTTTTATTGTGCTTCGTTAAACCGAAATGTCCTTTAATTTTTTTCTTTAGCCAATTTCCCACATTTACAGCACCGCACTTTGAATATCGAGCTATACAATTTCACAGCAGATTGAAACGCTATCTACCCTTGCCCTGATTTAAACTGAAATGACACAGAATAAAAAAGGAAAATTCCAATGAAAATAGTCCTGATGTTCTCAAGTTTGCTGTTGACCTGCGTGTTGAGTGCTTGTGCCGTTCACACTCGTGAAGGCAGTATCGTGGTCGACCCAGATCGTAATCACTATCCTTATAATTACCCAGATCGCCATGGCGACTTTTGCCCGCCCGGACAGGCTAAAAAAGGCCGTTGTTGATTTGCCGTTATTGATTTAATGCCCTCTTCTTTTAAGCCTTCAAACCGAAGGCTTTTTCAATTCCGTCAGTAAAATTTGAAGCTGTATATTCTACGAAAGTTCACAAAAGCACATGACAAATCATATAAATCTGGCATTTTATGCCACCCTGTTTTTTAATTTGGCATAGATAATGTATACATCTGTATATTAATGACAAAATTAGCTGAGATATTTTGCATGTCGAGTTCAACTGAAGGTCTTCAATTTCCCATTTCGGCTTCAAACCAAAAGCCGAGTACATCTAAAACCGGTCGTGAAATTATCGCTGAAGCCTTAGCTGCAGTTGACCATCAGTCTTCTGTACGTGCAAAACAAGAAAAAAACTGGCGTAAAAAATATCCTGAATATTTTAAAGCCTTGGTTGAACAAGGGATTCAATCATCTGAAGCAGCGATCAACATTGCTGAGCAAGGTTTAAATAAAGCACATCACGTCTTTGAATTTTATCGTGATCAAGAAAAGCATACGCTCAAAGATGCAGTGGCTTTAACTGCACATCCACTGCATACCGTGAAATTAAAAGGTGAAAGTGACGCAGCGCCTGAGTGGTATGTGCCCTATCATGGCCAAAAACTGCAAGGTGAGGCGTTACTGGCTCAGATTCAAAAATGGCAAGATGCTGGCATCATTGAAGCCAGTCATGCCGACGCATTACGTGAAGCCATTGCCCACCCAGAATGGTTCGATTTGTCAGATCGGACTATGGTGCTTTTTGGTGCTGCTTCCGAAGCTGGCCCACTGACGTGGTTAGCAAAATGGAAAGCCAATATTGTGGCAATCGACCTCAATAATGAACGTGTTTGGGATCGAATCTTAAGCATTGTTCAAGCTGGTAATGCCACTTTATATGCACCGAGTCTCGACACTGTGCATGAAGACACACCCATTCAAGAACTAAAACACAAATTGGGCGCCAATTTACTGACACACATTCCTGAAATTGCACAGTGGCTTGCACAAAGTGAACATCAACTTGATCTGGCTGCAATTGCCTATTTAGATGGTGAAAAGCATGTTCGTGTTGCAATGGCAATGGACAGCATCATGGCCTATGTCAGTCAACAAAAAGCCAACACCAGCTTGATGTTTATGTGTACTCCGACCGATGTCTATGCGGTTCCAGAAGAGATCGTTACGGCAGCGCAAGCCAAATTCCAAAACCGTGCGTCTGCACAAAAGCTATTGACGCAAAGCATTGCCAAAGTCACAGGTCAGCATTTCTTTAAGCAAAATAATGAGCAAACCACCACAGCAGACAATGGAAAATCCTATGGTATCGCTGACTGTTTGGTGGTGGAACAAGGTCCAAACTACGCACTCGCAAAACGCATCCAACAATGGCGCGCAACTGTCGCACGTCAAAATGGTCAGCGGGTTAGTATCAATATTGCGCCATCCACCACGACCCGCTCAGTGACGAAGAATCCATTATTAAAGGCCGCATTTAATGGTGCGAGTTTATTTGATGTGGAATCCTTCCAACCTGAAACCACCAATGCACTCATGGCAGCTTTATGGATTCACGACTTGAGAAACCCTCAATCGGTTGCTAACCCTGAAACGGCGCTAGACCACCCATTAGAACTCATGATGCATGGTGCCAACCATGGTGGCTTATGGCGTGTGGCTTATTTGGCGCGTACTGCCTTACCTTTTGCAGCGCTGTATGGTTTTGCTGAAGAGAAATTGCCCGTGAAAAAAGTATTGGGACTGTTTAAAAAAGCGTAACTGCATTGGTTCAAATAAGTGTTGAACTTTGCAAAGCTTCAACTCGCTAGTTTGATTGTTCTAATTCAGCTCTCAGTCATCCCATTAAAATCGGTGATGTCTGAGATAAAGCCATAAGAAAACGCTGCCGAAGCAGCGTTTTTTTATATCTGGAATTTGAGTTGCTTAGAACACTTTCAAGAATAACCAGTACAAGCAGCCTGATAGACAGATCGTTGCAGGTAAAGTGAAGACCCAAGCCGATAGAATGGTCTTCACTGTTGCAAAGTTCAGACCCGATTTATTCGCGACCATGGTACCTGCAACCGCAGAGTTCAATACGTGTGTGGTCGATACAGGCATACCAAAACCATCCGCAGCAGCAATCGTTGACATAGCAACAAGCTCGGCAGACATGCCCTGACCATAGGTCATGTGGTTTTTACCAATACGCTCACCTACAGTCACGACAATACGTTTCCAACCCACCATGGTTCCAAGACCCAGTGCCAATGCAACAGCGACTTTCACCCATGTTGGAATGTACTGTAAGAACGAGTCTAAGTGACTACGATATTCCTTCACAGTCTTTTGTTCAGCTTCTGCCATTGCTGGTAGTTGGTCAGCTTTATCTAGACGTTTAAAAGCAGTGGTACTGAGGTACATGTCATTACGAATCGAAGATACTTCTTGTTCAGGAATATCTTTTAAGTCGCCATACTGTGCAACTCGCTCACCTAAATGATCCGTCAAACTTGCCAAAGCTGGCACAACTTCTGGACTGACTTCTTTGGTTTGAATGTATTTGGTGAGTACATCACGCGCTTGTGCATCAGGAATATCCTTATGCCCTGCGTAGATCGCAGTCGCAGTTTGAGCAGATAACTGATGGAAAGATTGAATATGTTGATTATCTAAGTTCTTATTCAATGAATAAGCCAATGGCACACATCCGATCAAAATCAGCATGATCAGCCCCATACCTTTTTGACCATCATTTGAACCGTGCGCAAAACTTACACCTGTACAGGTAAAGATCAAAATTGCACGAATCAGTGGTGGTGGCGGCTTATTGCCTTCTGGTGGCTGAAACAATTCTAGCTGTTTGCGGAAAATACGCTTCACCAACAAGAAAACGAGTGCTGCAAATGCAAAACCAATCAGTGGAGAGAACAATAAAGCCTTACCGACTTTAAGCACCTGCTCCATATCTACACCGCTCGCACCACCGCCTGCATTTAACAGGTAGTTCATGATGCCAACGCCAAGAATAGAACCAATCAAAGTATGCGAACTAGACGCTGGGATGCCCAAGAACCAAGTCCCTAAATTCCACAAAATCGCTGCGATCAACATAGCGAAAACCATGGCAAAGCCAGCACCTGAACCAACGTTCATAATCAATTCAACAGGTAATAAAGCAATAATGCCGTAAGCGACTGCACCACTGGCAACCATTACGCCTAGGAAGTTACAGAAACCCGCCCACATTACCGCAACCGGTGCTGACAAGGCGTTGGTATAAATCACTGTTGCTACTGCATTTGCAGTGTCATGGAAACCATTTACAAATTCAAAGCCAAGTGCGATGAATAAGGCTGTGCCCAATAAAATCATTGAATAAAGACTTAAAGGCGGAACATGCGCTAAATCGGCAGTCACCTGAAAACCAATATAAATCAACGTTGAAATAATCACCGTCAAAAATACCGGCATAAAGAATTTCGGTGTAGGCACATGAACATTCGTGGACTTTTGAGGAGTCGACGTGTGCGCTGAATCTACGGGAGTTTGTTTAGAATTCATGCAGGCAGGAATAGAGGATTTTAAAATCCCCATATTGTTCAATTTAATTATGACAATTATATGACAAAGCGGTGTCATATAAAGCAATTTTTCATGCTTTATTTGTTTTTTTTAAGTATTAAAAACCGACTTCCACACTCTACTTTCATAAAGTAAATCAGTTATTTAATCTACGTATTTAAACTTTATTTTCTTTGAAACCCAATGTTTCAGCTTATATTTCATCTGTCATGTTTTTTTGTCATATTGCATAGCCCTGCTGGATGTTTTTTAATCTTGCCTGAGCAATATTACAAATTCATGAAGCTTTCCATACATTTATATGAAATTGGAATATGAAATTATCAAGTTGCAATATTGCTCATTAATTCAACAAGCTAATAATTGCGCGCTGTGAAGATGATTGAATATCAATAAAACTGCAATGAATTCTGTTAATATATTTGCCGATTTTATATTCCATCGGATTGGGGTTATTTATGTCCACGCTTGCCACCCTAAAAGAGCTGCTCGCTCAACGGATTCTGATTATCGACGGTGCAATGGGCACCATGATTCAGCGTCATAAACTCGAAGAAGCTGACTACCGTGGTGAGCGTTTTGCAGATTGGGCATCTGACCTCAAAGGCAATAATGACCTATTGGTGTTGACGCAGCCGCAAATCATTCAAGGCATTCATGAAGCCTATCTCGATGCTGGCGCAGACATTATTGAAACCAACAGCTTTAACGGCACAAAAGTTTCAATGTCTGACTACCACATGGAAGATTTGGTATCAGAGATCAACCGTGAAGCAGCGCGTATTGCCAAAGCCGCTTGTGAAAAATACTCAACGCCTGAAAAACCGCGTTTTGTAGCAGGTGTGCTTGGCCCGACTTCACGTACTTGCTCGATCTCGCCAAATGTAAATGACCCAGCATTTCGTAACATTACTTTTGATGAGTTAAAAGAAAACTATATTCAAGCTGCGCATGCCCTGATTGAAGGCGGTGCGGATATTCTACTCATTGAAACTGTATTCGATACCTTAAACTGTAAAGCTGCCATTTTTGCAGTGAAAGAAGTCTTCAACCAAATTGGCTACGAATTGCCATTGATGATTTCAGGCACGATTACCGATGCCTCTGGCCGAACTTTAACTGGCCAAACTGCTGAAGCGTTCTGGAACTCTGTGCGTCATGGTGATTTATTGTCGATTGGCTTTAACTGTGCCCTAGGTGCAGATGCCATGCGTCCGCATGTAAAAACCATTGCTGACGTTGCCGATACTTTTGTTTCGGCGCATCCGAACGCTGGCTTACCAAATGCCTTCGGCGGTTATGATGAAACCCCTGAAGAAACAGCTGCCTTTATTAAAGAATTTGCAGAAAGTGGCTTGATTAACATTACCGGCGGCTGCTGCGGTACAACGCCGGATCACATCCGTGCTATTGCCAATGCCGTAAAAGACATTGCCCCGCGCCAAGTGCCAGAGACTAAACCTGCGTGTCGTTTAAGTGGTTTAGAGCCATTTAACATCACTGAAGAATCACTTTTTGTGAACGTGGGTGAACGTACCAACGTAACAGGTTCTAAAAAATTCTTACGCTTAATCCGTGAAGAAAACTTTGCCGAAGCTTTAGAAGTTGCACAGCAGCAAGTTGAAGCCGGTGCTCAGATTATCGACATCAACATGGATGAAGGCATGCTGGATTCAGAAGGCGCAATGGTGCACTTCCTGAATCTTGTAGCCTCTGAACCTGAAATTTCACGTGTGCCGATCATGATTGACTCATCTAAATGGGAAATCATTGAAGCGGGCTTAAAATGTGTACAAGGTAAAGCGGTTGTTAACTCGATTTCCTTAAAAGAAGGCTATGACGAGTTCGTTGCAAAAGCGCGTTTGTGCCGTCAGTATGGCGCTGCCGTAATTGTGATGGCCTTTGACGAAAATGGTCAGGCCGACACTGCTGCACGTAAAAAAGAAATCTGTAAGCGCTCTTATGACGTGTTAGTGAATGAAGTTGGCTTCCCTGCTGAAGACATCATTTTTGACCCGAACGTGTTTGCCGTGGCAACTGGTATTGAAGAACACAATAACTATGCTGTGGACTTCATTGAAGCGACTGGCTGGATTAAGCAAAACTTGCCGCATGCCATGATTTCTGGCGGTGTGTCTAACGTATCGTTCTCATTCCGCGGTAACGAGCCTGTACGTGAAGCGATTCACTCAGTGTTCTTATACCATGCCATTCAGCAAGGCATGACTATGGGTATTGTCAACGCAGGTCAAATGGCGATTTATGACGATATTGATGCTGAACTGAAAGCTGCGGTTGAAGATGTGATCTTGAATCAAAACCAAGGTGAAAGCCATCAAGAAGCAACAGAAAAGCTGCTTGAAGTTGCTGAAAAATACCGTGGTCAAGGCGCTGCACAAAAACAAGTTGAAAACTTGGAATGGCGTGAACTTCCAGTTGAAAAACGTCTTGAACATGCTTTGGTGAAAGGCATCACAACGTTCATCGATGAAGATACTGAAGAAGCTCGTTTAAAATCAGCTCGTCCTCTAGACGTGATTGAAGGCCCGCTGATGGACGGCATGAACGTCGTGGGCGACTTGTTTGGTTCGGGCAAAATGTTCCTGCCGCAAGTAGTGAAATCTGCACGTGTAATGAAGCAAGCCGTAGCTTGGCTGAACCCGTTCATTGAAGCGGAAAAAACAGCTGGCCAATCTAAGGGTAAAGTCCTGATGGCAACTGTGAAGGGCGATGTGCATGACATCGGTAAAAATATCGTAGGTGTGGTGTTGGGCTGTAACGGCTATGACATTATCGACCTTGGGGTGATGGTGCCTTGCGAGAAGATTCTGCAAACTGCCATTGATGAGAAAGTCGACATTATTGGTCTATCTGGCCTGATTACGCCGTCACTGGATGAAATGGTTTTTGTTGCGAAAGAAATGCAGCGCAAAGGCTTTAATGTTCCATTGATGATTGGCGGTGCAACCACTTCTAAAGCGCATACGGCAGTGAAAATTGATCCGCAATATTCAAATGATGCAGTCATTTATGTTGCCGATGCTTCACGAGCTGTGGGTGTAGCAACAACTTTACTTTCTAAAGAAATGAAGCCAAAGTTTGTAGCAGAAACCCGTGCTGAATATGAAAAAGTCCGTGAGCGTATTGCCAACAAACAGCCGAAAGCAGCGAAACTGACGTATGCTGAATCGGTTGAAAATGGTTTAAAAATTGACTTTGCAGCCAATGCACCTGTGAAGCCAAACTTTATTGGTACGCAAACGCTGACCAATTATCCATTGGAAACATTAGTTGAGTACTTTGACTGGACACCGTTCTTCATTTCTTGGAGTTTGGCAGGTAAATTCCCTGCAATCCTGAAGGATGAAGTGGTGGGTGAAGCAGCAACTGACTTGTATGAACAAGCACAGACCATGCTAAAAGACATCATCGACAACAAACGTTTTGATGCTCGTGCTGTGTTTGGTATTTACCCTGCTAACCGTTCTGCAGCGGATTCGGTTGAAGTGTATAGCGAAGATGGTCAATCGGTTACGCATACCTTCCATCACATTCGTCAACAGTCTGATAAAGTGACAGGTAAACCAAACTTGTCATTAGCGGACTTTATTGCGCCTAAAGGTGTCGCAGAAGACTACTTGGGCGGTTTCACTGTATCGATCTTTGGTGCAGAAGAAATGGCCAATGAGTACAAAGCTAAAGGCGATGACTACTCTGCAATTCTTGCGCAATCTTTAGGTGACCGTTTTGCGGAAGCGTTTGCGGAGCATTTGCATGAGCGCATCCGTAAAGAGTTCTGGGGTAACCAAGCGTCTGAAACCTTAAGCAATGAAGAATTGATTAAAGAGAAGTATATAGGCATCCGTCCTGCACCGGGCTACCCTGCTTGTCCTGAGCATTCTGAAAAAGCGCCATTGTTTGACTGGTTAGGTTCTACCGACAAGATTGGTACGCAATTGACTTCTAGTTTTGCAATGTGGCCGCCTTCATCTGTCAGCGGTTTCTACTATGCAAACCCTGAAAGCCAGTACTTTAACGTGGGTAAAATCGCAGGCGACCAGCTTGAAGATTATGCGCAGCGTAAAGGTTGGACACTGGATGAAGCGAAACGTTGGTTAGCGCCAAATTTGGATGATTCAGTTCAATAATTAGTTTGAAAAAATCCCCTCGTGTGAGGGGGTTTTTTATTTATAATCAAAAATCTTAAAAACACATAAACGAATTTTATAAAATGAAAAAATATTCTTACTTTTAGTTTTACCTTTTATTTCATCTTTTGCTTTTGCAGAATGTAAGATAAGTAATGTTTATGATGAAATTGCCTGTTATGAAAAAGAATTAAAATCTAATAAAACCAAGCTCAACCAAACTTATCAAAAGCTTTATAACACTATGGATGAGGAAGGTAAGAAAATTTTAGAAACCTCTCAAAAGAATTGGTTGTTATATAAAAATAGTCATTGTGATGAACTCGTATCTTATCTATCTAGCAGTGTACAAGGTGCAGGATCTAAGTTAATCAATCTATCATGCAATGCTGATCTTATTGACCAGAGAATCAAGCAATTAAATCAGTTAGAATAATAGCCCCCCTACCTTTAGCCTTTAAAAATAAAATGAACTTTTTTTAATTTTGTGAATAGTTGGTGGCTCGAAATGATTATGGAAATAAGCTTTGGTAAGTTGACAAAAATAACTAATCATGCGAAAAGGTTTTTTTAGTTAACAGATGTTCACACATGCCTCGGATTGTTTCTGTACCACTTAGTTTAGAACAGCGAGAACGACTCATTTTTCTGGCCAAA